>NZ_QSDP01000046.1:0-49889 GCF_003463685.1 Parabacteroides sp. AM58-2XD | reverse complement strand
ATTCAGGATTAACTATTAGAACAAGTTGGATTAATGATTAGGCTATTAAATAGAATTAGCAGATTGATTCATTTACACTTATTGATATGACATATGAGATTACCTTTGCAAAAACAATAAGTACATTGAAATGATACGATTACAAAATATAAACCTAACTCCACCTGAGGATATACAGCAATTAGCAAATAATCACGCTATCGCTGTAAACTTACGGGATACTTTTCCATATCCTTATAAGATTGAAGATGCTACTACATTTCTTGATTTAGCTACAAATGGATCATTAGGAAACGTCTTCGGGATATATGAGAATAATACATTCGTTGGTTGTTGCAGCCTAATACCACAGTATGATGTATATCGTATTAATGCAGAAATTGGATATGGATTGGAGAACCTTATTGGGGCAAAGGATATGCCACCGAAGCGGTAAGGTTATTGATAAAATTTGCTTTTGAAGAACTTGACTTATTGAGGATTTATGCGAAAATTTACGAGTATAATATAGGCTCAATGAAAGTTTTGGAAAAAACAGGTTTTGAAAAGGAAGCCATTATTAAGTCCTCGGTTATAAAAGAGGGACAAATAGTTGATGAACATTTATATAGTATTAGGAAAAAATGAAAAAAGATATAGGCGATCACATTATTAGTAAATTAGATTTGCAGGATATAGTTAAAGTGTTGTCTGATGAATTAAGCGGGTCGGAACTGAACACTGTTTTACTGGACGTTTTCAACAAGCGTGTCGGGCAGGTAACTCCCTCGTCTTTACTAAGTAAATATGAGGGTAACAAGCTTGTTAAGCCCGCCTTATTAGAAGATGTTTTAGAATATAAAGAAAATGAATTACGGTGCTATAAATTAATAGCAGGTAGAGGATTTGAACCCATAGAACTTTCCCCGGTCGCTCAGTTTGGGACAAGTAGTGTTATAGCAACAGTAGATCAGAAAAAAGTCCTTACTTCTTTAAGAAACACAGAAGTACAGGCAGACCCGACGAATGCAATAGCATTACATTACGCATCGTTAAAGAAAAAAGGAGAATTAGATAACAAAACCTATAATTACAGTAATATTTCACGGGTAATAAGGACACAGGTATTTAATAATCCTAATTTCACTCCTCATTTTACTGTTCTCGCCCTTATTTCATGCGGTAGAGATACTGGTAGCTTTAATTTTGAGAAAGAAGAACTATTAAAACATTTAACTACATCGTATGAAATATGTAAAAGTTACGGTGTGGAGAAAATATATTATGAGATTATTCCATGCAAAGGTTATGACAGTCAAAGCCCGCTTATAATGGAATCAATATCGTATGTCCGGGAAAAGAATAGTAATCTTGAGGTCTTGGTTATAGCACCGGAACATGATAATAACTATTATCATGGTTTCAGAATAAAGCAGCAAATAGTGATCGGCGGCAATACTATTGAAATTGCTGACGGTGGATTGCTTGATTGGACACAACAGCTATTAACCAACAAAAAAGAGCGAATGATGACATTCGGGCTTGGTATTCAGGTATTATATCACCTAACTAAATAAACATGGTAAAGAGTAAAGTCATATTTGAAGATGAAGAACAAGTAGAAATTAAATATCCTTGTTTTGAATTAAAGGATATTGTTGAGTATTATTTTGAAATATGTACTCCTAACAATTCTATAACTCCATTTTCACTTGTGGCTTTGCCCAATGCTAATATCTTAGTTTCAATTTATATCTCCGATAGTAATCAGACATTCAAAGTACATCGTGAACATGGTATAATTGATACATCGGGTGATAAGATATCTGGTAGCTTAACAGAAGCGATCACTGTAATACACGCTCCCGGAACCCATGAATTTTCAATAAAATTCAAGCCGGGAGTTTTGTACTCCTGTTTATCTAAAGATATTTCAACTTTGGTGGATAATCATTTGTCTCTGCAAAAGTATCTAAATCAAAAAGTAATAGACGAACTAAAATTGCAAAGCTCTTTTGCCGAGCGAGTTCAGTTTGTAGAGAATTGGATTTTAAGTAATATGAAAATCTTTAGTTCTGATTTCAAACTCAACACTGTAATAAAAACAATTTACTATATCAATACTAACCGTAATTACAAATTGAACACAGTAAGTAAGGAAGTTGGTGTGTCAAATCCTACACTCAATAGATATTTCAAAGAAGTATTAGGTATATCACCCAAACAATGCTTTAAAGCTTTACGCTTTAAAACTGCATTGAAGAACTATCGTGCAAATGGTAGTTATGATTTATACGACGAATTGGGATATACCGACTTTTCCCATTTTGTAAAAGAAGCTAAAAATTTGGCAAACACAACTCCATCAGAACTATAAGAAAAAGTAATAAAGACTATAAAAGCACATTAATAAAATATTATCTATGACAATGAATGAAAATATGAAACTTTGGAAATACAGTGGGACATTTCTTGTTATAACAGGAGCAATCCACACAGTATATGCACTATTACTTGGGAAAGAGGACTTTACGGAGATGATAAAAGATGGATTAATAAACTCCACAGATGACAGTTACAGCCGTGCTTTCGCCCTTTGGTTTTTAGTATGTGGGATTATACTTATTCTTTGGGGGCTAACACTCCAATGCTATATCAAAAAAGAGCAGAAACCCGCACCTCTGGTTTTGGGGTATTGTATTTTGGCGTTTGCTGTGGTTGGATGTATCATAGAGCCGATTTCCGGTTTTTGGCTGTTTTTGCCGCAAGCATTGATAATAATTACTGCAAATAAGAAAATGGAAACATTAAATAAATACAGGAAATCACAGCTAAGAACTAACAAAAAATAGATTCTTGCAGCTAAAAAACAAAAGAAGGCTATTTATGGTAACTTTTTGCATAACATATTGACTAACTTTGCACTCAACAATTAAAAGCTTATGAAAATCAATGCTGAAACAAAATATTGCCAAACGTGTGGAATCCCTTTAGACATAGATTATACAAATCTTAAGGCAAGCCAAAATGTGGAGTATTGCGACTATTGTTTGCATAACGGGGTTAAACTCTATGATTTCTCAATGGATTATCTCATTTATCTTTGGGGGCTTTTCCCCGAAGAATATTATAAAGAGACAGGAGTCAACCTCACGTCGGAAGAATTGAGAGCGGAGATGTCCAAACGACTTCCAAATATCAAGAGATGGAAACAAAAGATCAATACGGCTCATGTACAATATGATTTGATTATAAGAGTTCAGGAGTATATCAACCGCCATTTGTTTGACGACCTTGATTCCGACAAGCTATCGTATGTTGCAGGTATCTCCAAATATTATTTTCGCAGGCTTTTCAAGGCTGTTTGTGGCGAAAATATGGGAACTTACATTCAACGACTGAGATTAGAGTACATTGCATTTAAGCTAATAACAACTGACGTAAGTGTACCGAAGCTTCTCGATCAAATCAATTATCAGAACAAACACACACTTTCGAGGGCATTCAAAAGTTATTTCAATTGTTCCATTCCGGAATTTCGCAAAAAGCATTCAAACGTCAATCCCGAAAGGAAAAATCCGATACGAATTGAACCAAGTATTGAAAAAATATCTGGTATCCGAATCGCATACTTGAAATTGGAAAGAACAAATAATGTCAGTCATAGCTACTCTGTTTTGTGGAAGCAGTTGCTACAATTTTCCGAAAAATATGAATTGTCTTCAAAAGGATGTAAATACGTGAGCTTGACTCTCGATTATCCGTATATCACGCCTGAAGAACAAAGTCGTTTTATGATTGGGGTAACATTGCCGCAATCATTTGAAGCGCCGAAAGGCTTTGGCGTTTATGAAATTCATGCGGGAGAATATGCAATCTTTCGTTTCAAAGGGTTTTATCATGAACTGAATAAAGTGTACTGTCATATTTATCTTGACTGGTTGCCGACAAGCGATTATACCCTGCGAGAACAGCTCACCTTTGAGACTTACATCAACACTCCCCAAAAAACTCCGGCTTCGGAACTTATAACAGATATTTATATCCCTATTACAAAAAAAGAAACATGAAATACTTAAACCAAGAGATAGAAAACGAATTAAAAAATCAAGGAGCAGAACTGATACGTTTTGTCAGTATATCGCATTTAGACGAAAAGCAAAACAGACAACTCCCGAACGCCATTGTTTTTGCACTTCCGCTAACCGCAGAATATGCTAAAATGGTATTTAATATTCCCGACTACGTACAAGCACGGATAGCGGATAATTACAATTTCGACGATGATGAATATTCGCTAACCGAACATAAGGTGGGAGAAATAGCAGACGAATTGGCCAAGTTCATCACCGGGAAGGGGTATAAAGCCATATCGCAATCCGATACAGGATTAGTGGCCGACAGCGTTTTCGATCATGAAACAAAAAAATCAGTATTACCCCATAAAACCGTTGCACTACTTGGCGGATTAGGGTGGATTGGAAAAAACAACCTGTTAATTACTCCTGAATATGGCGCAGCACAATGTCTCGGTACGGTTTTAACTGATGCTCCACTGGAAACGGTATTGCATGAACCTCTATCTCCAAAATGCGGAAATTGCATTACTTGTGTCAAGATCTGCGAGAGAAAAGTCCTTAAAGGTAAAGTTTGGAGTAGATCTGTTTCAAGAGATGAAATCGTTAACATACATGGATGCAGTACCTGTTTGAAATGCCTTGTGCATTGTCCCAGAACACAAACATATATAAAGAGGAATATTGTCTGAGTTTCTACAAGTGACAAACGAAGAATAACAAGTAGAAGAAGCCCAAACAAGGGTTCACAAGAATAAAAAACGGAAGGGATTGATTTCTCTTCCGTTTTTTTATTCTTATATTTTTATCATACCAATAATCGAAAAATCTAAATCTTCCGAATTACTCTGGCGGGATTACCTGCCACAATCGTGTTCGGTTCTACGTCCCTGGTCACAACACTGCCCGCCCCTACAACACTATTCTCACCGATTGTAACTCCCGGAAGGATCGTAGCCCCTGCTCCTATCCATGCCCTGTTACAAATATGTACCGGTCTACAAGTAATAATCGAGCGATTGTCAAGATCATGATTATTCGATATAAGTTGTACATTGGCGGCTATCTGAACATCATCGTCAATCGTAATACCACCGGCAGACATCATCAGGCAACCATTCATTATAACGACATGGCGGCCAATCTTCACCTCATGGGGACGAATGACAGTAAGCGGGGTATTCACACGACTGCCTTCCCCCATATTTGGAAAAAGACGATGAAGCAGCCCATCATATTCGTCCGTCATCGGCATAGTATGGTTCAGGCGGAATACCAATTGTGCCTGTTCTTTTGCCAAAGCAAGCTCCGCCTCACTCTGGTGTGCGCAGTCTATTCTTATTTCTTTCATATATAATGCTACTCCTTATTTCAATCTCTTTCCATCCGAAAAGGCATTACCTACCTTTTTACCCACTTCCAGGTAATCGTTATTGAATGGATCGAATATAATAGGAGACACTTTGGATACATCTACTTTTCCGTTTTCGTCAAGAGCACGTTCGTCTACACTTACGTTTATTATTTCGCCACGCAAAATACAGGTTTCTGAATTATAATCCTTCAATTTACATTCCAGCACTACAGATAATTCGTCAATCAACGGTGCATCTACAAACTCCGAACGGGTAGCATGGAAACCTGCACGAGCAAATTTATCCGGAACCTTATTACCGGAAACAATACCCACGTAATCACAGGCTATCACCTGTCCGACCTCTGCCATACTCACGGTAAAAGCCTTACGCTTCAGTATATTGGCTGTCGTTTTATGTCCCTCACTAATACAAATACTAATTTCATGCATCTCGCTGATACCACCCCAAGCCGCATTCATAGCGTTGGGAGTACCATTTTCATCATAAGCAGCGATAATAAACACCGGCTGCGGATAAGTAAAGGCTTTGCCCCAAAATTCTTTCTCATAACAATTTATTTTTTAGTCCATTTCTTAATATCTTCCTTCGTCGCACCATTCAAAAGCCGGCCCTTTTGCCATTTCAGATCAGGATAGGTTTCCTGCAACTCTTTTTCCGCATTAGAAATACTGCTGCTACCCGATGTTGCAAACGGAATAATTGTCTTGCCGGCAAAATCACCGCTTTCAATAAAAGTATTGATGATTCTCGGAGCTGAATTCCACCAAATAGGGAAACCTATATAAATGATATCGTAATCTGCAAGATTCTCCGGTTTAGATTTTAATGCAGGACGTGATTTAGCATTTGACATCTCCACACTGCTACGTGAAGATTTGTCATGCCAATCCAAATCAGCAGTGACGTATTCTTTTTCAGGTTGTATTTCGTAGAGCGTTCCACCTGTAACTTCTACAATCAACTTCGCTGCTTTTTCCGTCGTTCCTGTTGCCGAGAAATAAACCACCAATGTCTTATCACTTTGCGTCTGTGCATTTATGGGGATACATAACATCATGATCACTACCATAATCATACCTTTAACCTTCATTGCTGTCATATGTAATTCTTATTTTTATTGTTATGACACAAAATTACAGAATAGTATTCAATATAAAAGTATATAAATCACTGATTATCTAACCCAAATTACTGATCGTAAACCGCCAGCATATACGATTGTATTATTATTTATTTTTCAATAGCTCTTCACCCTCCGCAAAACTCCACCACCGTCGTCTTCCCTGCCAACACCAGCACCTCTTCACAGGCAATCTCCCCTTTGCCGATATGCCAGGCCAACGTACCGATCTTTCCGCAAATCTGAAAACAAAACTTTCCGGGTTTGAACTTGACACTTGTACGTGCCGGTATTGCACAAGAGATACCGGTACGGGGATTACGGCCGATACGCTCTTTTTGCAACCACGGAATAAAAGTACCGAAAACTTGAAGCAAACAGGATTATTCTGTTTCATTGCAATCCGCAAAGGATCAGTTAGAAAGTAATAGAAAAGAGTATTTCCGCCTGGAACTTTCCATAATCGATCGTTTCAACAAGAATCAACCTATTCCGGTTGTTTTTCCAAAATCAACCCAAACAGGTTGTTTTTATTAAATCAACCCAAATAGGTTGTTCTTTTAATAAATATCAGTATATTTGCTTCCGGATAAAACCTTTCCATAAATATATGAAAATAAAAGGAGTAATTACAGGAGATATCATTCAGTCCACTCACATAAATCCAGCAGACAGAAATCTATTGCTGGACACTATTCAGGGTATTATACAATGCACCCGAAAATGGGGAGAGAACCGACTGGATATCTATCGCGGCGACAGCTTTCAAATACTAGTGGACAACCCCATACAAGCATTAAGGATTACTCTGTTGATACGAGCTGGATTGCAGGCTAAGTCACCCACCGCTTTCCGATGGGACGCACGGGTTGCATTAGGTCTGGGAACGATTGATTTTGAAAGAGAACAAAGTGTAATCGAATCCGATGGAGAAGCTTTCCGTAACTCCGGTTGGGAGTTTGATAAATTAGGTCGTTCAAAAAAGCTGGCAATCAGAACTCCCTGGGAAAACTTCAATGAAGAATTTATAGTCAGCACCGCTTTGGTTGACGATATTGTTTCGAATTGGACGATCACACAGGCTCAGGCAATATTTTTGTTTCTATCAACCGGTAAAACACAAAAAGAGATTGCCGATGATTTACAAAAATCATCACAAGCAATCAGTAAACTATTAATTGGGGGAAAAGTAAACTTAATAGAACTTTACCTGAATCGCTATGAACAATTGACAACAACCTTAATACAATAATAATTATGGAATTAACAGACCTGAATCTTTTACTAAAACTATTATTCTCCCATTTGATTGTAGATTTCATTTTACAAACAAATAAAATTGTAAGAAAAAAACGGGAAGGTAAATACCAATATCATATCATCCACAGCCTGACACAAGCCTTGGTTACTTATATTGTTGCAGGACTATGGAATTGTTGGTTCATCATTCCTGTTATTTTCATAACACATTTCGCCATCGACTTATGGAAAATCACTCAGAAAGAGAAACTATATTCATTTATCATAGATCAGGTCTTACACATCCTGGTACTTTGTACGTTATGGGTGGTAATAACCAAACAATATGCAGCTGTCGGAGATATACTTCAAAACATTATGAAATGTGACAAATGTTGGATATATCTGATCGGTTATCTGCTTATACTAAAACCTGCATCTATATTCCTCGGACTGTTCACCAAAAGATGGAGAGATAAAGGTAACGTATCTGAAAGTCTTCAAAATGCAGGTCAATGGATTGGCTATCTCGAACGAATATTGATTATAACTTTTATATTGATTGGAAAAATTGAAGCAATAGGATTTCTTCTAGCGGCCAAATCTATTTTTCGATTTGGAGAATTGAATAAAAGTAAAGAAATCAAAACTACTGAGTATGTTCTGATCGGGACACTTGCCAGTTTCACCATTGCCATAATTATAGGGCTTATTATGAATTGGCTTTCTACTCATCCGGGAAGTGTTATTTAGTCTTATCATACCCCCGAAACTCCCGAACTTATCCATTACTTTTGTCTGAAAGAAGAGGTTTTAGACATGAAAACAAAATTAAGCTTCAAGATTATAGCCGCATTGATCAGTATATCACTGGCGGCACTGTTGTTCTCGCAGGGATACTGGCTGAAAGGATTGTATGACTCGACCTGGATACAAATCAATGGTAACATAGAGGAAGCTATGCGTATGGCTGATTATAAGGAAATATTTATCCGCATCGACGAATTGACCCAAGGAGAAACCCATGGAGAGATAAGTCAAAGTTTTACCTTTTCAAAAGAAGAGGATGAAGAAACTGAAAAAGCAGGAATGATGGATACTTTTGCCGTCCATACGGATAAGAATCCATTCAAAAATAAGGATATATCTAAATCGCTGAATGAATATCTTAGTTTGCTTACCGACCTGGAAGGGCAAATACAACAAGCACTCCACATGAAAATAGATTCACTCATGCCAGTCAACTATAATAAATACGACAGCCTCCTTTCCATAGAACTCAAACAGCATGATATTTTTGTACCTCACAAGCTGGAAGTCGTACAATTGGTCGACAGCTTGCCGAAAGTAGTAATGAGCATCCAGTCCACCGACTCTGTTATTGCGACAGAGAACTGGGATAAAGCCTCCCAATTCAACTATCCGATCTCTACACAATCGGAGCAATATTACCGATTAACATTAAAAACTCCTTTTCAACTGGTATTCAAACAAATGGCAGGAATACTCATCTCCTCCCTCCTGCTCGTGATCCTGATCCTGATAGCATTTATCTATCTGATCCATACTATTCTCCGGCAAAAAACCGTAGAAGAATTGAAAACGGACTTCACCAACAATATGACACACGAACTGAAAACACCGATCTCCGTTGCTTATGCGGCCAACGACGTATTACTCAATTACGACAACAACGCCAACGAAAAACAAAAGAAATACCTCGGAATTATCCGTGAACAACTGACCCAGCTAAGCGGCCTGGTCGAACAGATCCTTACGCTTTCGGTAGAGAATCGCAATACATTCCGTCTGAAACAGGAATCGATTCCTATCACGGATATCATTCCCCCGCTCATTGAACAACATAAGTTAAAGGCCGGTAAGCCTGTCAACTTCACCGTAAATATCCCGAACAACATTGCAGTATTTGCAGACCGCACGCATTTCTATAATATGTTGGGAAACCTGATCGATAATGCCGTGAAATATTCGGGAGACAAACCTTATTGTAATATCTCCATACAAGCAGAGACACAGACAAACGGGATCCGTATCTCCGTTACCGACAACGGAATCGGTATCAGTGAAGCCAGCCTGCCACATATATTCGATAAGTTTTACCGGGTACCCAGCGGTAACCTGCATAATGTAAAAGGATTCGGCCTGGGACTTTATTACGTAAAGGACATGATGAGCAAACACGGAGGATCGGTATCTGTAAAAAGCCAACCGGGCAAAGGAACCACATTTACCCTCCATTTTAAAAACTGAAAAAGAAAAGAAAAGAAAGACTATGGCAAAAATAAAAGTATTACTGGTTGAAGACGAACCGACCCTTGCAATGATCATCAAAGATACATTGGATGGCGAAGAGTTCGACATCGTGTTGGCAGCCGACGGCGAAGAAGGCCTGGCTCTTTACAAAGAAGTAAAACCGGATATCATTGTAACAGATATCATGATGCCGAAGATAGACGGCTTCACCCTGATACGCCATATCCGCAAGACCGACAGCCAGATCCCTGTCCTTTTCCTTTCGGCCCGTTCAGCAGCGAATGATGTGGTCGAAGGCTTCGAACTGGGCGGTAACGATTACCTCAAAAAGCCCTTCGGCATGGCCGAGCTGATCATCCGTATCAAAGCCCTGCTGAATAAGATCACCGTCCGTAAAGAAGAAAAGTCGACCTTCAACCTCGGACAATACACATTCGACTCCATCACGCAAACCCTGCAATACTGTGGAGAAAAGCAACTGTTAAGCAACCGCGAGTCGGAAATACTCAAACGTCTTTGCGAAAACAAGGATCATGTATTACCGATGAAAGATGTCCTACTCGACCTTTGGGGCGACGACTCTTTCTTTAATGCCCGCAGCCTTCATGTTTTCATTACAAAGCTGCGTCATAAACTATCGGACGATCCCAGTATAAAGATACTGAATGTACGGGGAATCGGTTACAAACTTATTATTGACTAAAAGTGCATTCTATGCCAAGACAGTGGATAAGTAAGGAATAACTATAAATGAACCATAGAATATACTGATGAATATGAAAATACTGATAAGCTTGTTACTTCTCTGCTGTACCTCATGGCTAACAGCAAACGACCGGTACGTAATACAAGCGCATATAACAGGCGTAAAAGACGGCACTGTCTTCTTTCTGAAACAATTCGATAACCAGCGGATCATCAACTCCATGCGGATCGAAAAAGATGCTTTCCAAATGAGAGGGACCTTATCGGATATTCCCCAGCATTTATGGTTATGTACAACTATTGAAGATGAATTTTATTACTGTGACCTCCTAATCGATAAAGACACTCTATACATCGAAGGTAACCTCTCCGACTTCCCGCACAATCTCAAATACAGGGGAGCTGAAACACATATAGGATATACAGATTATTTAAATAAGACCAGCCAGGTTAACCAAAGAATAGATAGCCTCAACATTATTTCCATGTATTTACATGATTTGAGAGCAAAAAAAGACAAACGTCTTGGTAATAAGAAAATGGCAAAAGCTGCCTTGGAATCTATCAAGAAAGAAATGGCTGCCAAAACTTTCGAACCCCAGACTGACTTGAGGTTACGTATAGCCCAACAAGAACGGGATTCCATCCGTATTTCATTTATTGAGCATAATATGGACAAATATGCCGGCCAGTTCCTCCTTACCCGTATCATGAAAAAGTTATCGCCAGACTCATTACGTCAGTTCTATCGCCTGATCCCGGTAGAGATGAAAAAGACGAAATTCGCCCGCCTCATCAGTAACCAGATCAATCCCTATGCAGATGACTGCATCCGGCAGGCAGACAACCTGCTGTCATTAAGCGGCAGTGCTATTCAAATCAATAAATACACGGAAGAAGCATATAAACTATATGAACAGGGAGTGCGCCTGGACCCGGAACGAACCGACGGATATATTGCCCTGTCAACGATGTACGAACGCCTGCTTCCGCTAAAAGGGGATGAAGCATACGACATATCCATCTCTTACCTCAACAAATTCATCGAAAGTGATGTCAGGGAGGAAGATCGCGAAGAAGCCCGGAAACGGATAAAAGATATAGAATTTCGCAAATGGCTGTCGACCAATATCAATCCGGAAATGATTGAAGTGAAAGGCAGTACATTTACAATGGGATCAACCTATAAAGAAGACAATAATCCACCCCATAAAGTAACGGTTAAAAGTTTTTCCATCAGTAAATACGAAATAACCAATTTCCAGTTTGCCGCTTTTTTAAAAGCTTACGGAAGTCAGGTGGTAAAAGAAGGGCCGGATGCAGGACAACCCTTATATTATGAATGTAACTGGGGAATCGGACAAGGGAAACCGATCCCCGGGTATGAAGCACATCCGGCCATTTATATTACCTGGTACGGAGCACAAGCTTATTGCCAATGGGCGGGCGGACGTCTGCCGACAGAAGAAGAATGGGAATATGCTGCCCGCGGCGGATTATACGGTAAACGCGATCATCTGTACAGCGGAGGGATGGAACTCGACAGCCTGGGATGGTATGCCGGAAACTCGGAAGGCAAACCGCATCCGGTCGGCATGAAGAAACCGAATGAACTGGGCATCCATGATATGAGCGGAAATGTATGGGAATGGTGTTCCGACAGTTTTGAAAAGGATGGCAAACTATATGCTGTCGTACGTGGAGGTACCTGGTTCAACGAACGGGCGAGTTGCCGTCCTACCTGTCATTATTATATTTACCCGGGAAGTAAACATTTCAACAACGGATTCAGGATCGTGAAAGATATCCCTTAATCCGTCGGAAATAAAACCTGGCAGCAGGGTTCAACTCAATTTCTTTAAAGCCTGTGCCAGTTGGTCCGGGCAAGAGGTACCCCGTTCACGGCAATCGATGCCCTCCAATCGTTGTATGGCGTCCTGTACTTCCATGCCAACCAGTAATTTTGATAAACCTTGTGTGTTTCCCTGGCATCCGCCTACAATCTGAACTCCGGTAATCACATTGTCTTCAGCGTCAACAATCATCATTTTAGAACATACCCCTCCTGTAGGAGTGTAAGCTATACGTTGTTTACTCATCTCTTTGTACTTTTATATTCACGGGGTGCAAAGGTATAAATAAAATTAAGTACTTTTGCCAATTATAAAAAACTAACAGCATGACTTACGAAGAAACGCTTCACTATCTATATACAAGCATTCCGGTATTTCAGCACAGCGGAGCATCCGCTTACAAGCCGGGACTGGACACCAGTATTGCACTGGACAATTATCTGGGGAATCCCCATAAAGCCTATAAGACAATCCACGTAGCAGGGACAAACGGAAAAGGTTCCGTCAGCCATTTACTGGCAGCGATCCTTCATCAGGCGGGATATAAAGTCGGACTTTTCACATCTCCCCACCTGATCGATTTCCGCGAACGCATCCGTGTCAACGGTAAAATGATACCCAAAGAATATGTAATAGATTTTGTAGAGCGCCATCGTACCACTTTCGAACCACTTCACCCTTCCTTCTTCGAACTGACTTCTACCATGGCTTTCGATTATTTCCGAGCTGAAGAAGTTGATTTTGCCATTATCGAAGTAGGCATGGGCGGACGGTTGGACAGCACCAACATTATCACTCCTATCCTGAGTATTATCACGAATATCAGTCTCGACCATACCCAGTTTCTGGGCGATACGGTAGAAAAGATCGCCTTTGAAAAAGCAGGGATCATCAAACCCAAAGTTCCGGCACTGGTAGGTGAAATATATACCCAAAGCGTTGCACAGGTATTTGCCGATGCAGCTCACAGGAATGAGACACTGGTTTATTTTGCTTCACAGGAAGACCTGCTAAACGAATCATATCTGATGGATACCGGCGAATGGTATTTTGATTCCGTCGAGTACGGACAACTATTCGGTGAATTGGGCGGAGTGGCGCAAGTAAGAAATGCCAAAACTGTACTGGCTGCTCTCAATCTGCTTTACACTCAGGGAATCGATATACCTCAGGAAGCTGTACGCGAAGGATTCGAGCATGTAGTTGAATTCACCGGACTAATGGGACGCTGGCAGGTTTTGCAGGAAAAACCAAAAGTGATATGCGATACAGGCCACAACACCGGCGGATGGCAATATCTGAACATGCAGCTGAAAGAAGTAATGAAGCGTTCCCGTCATACTTATATGATCGTCGGCATGGTAAACGACAAAGATATTAACGGTGTGCTGGACCTGATGCCCCAGGATGCTTTCTACTTTTTTACACAGGCATCCGTTCCACGGGCAATGCCGGCAGCCGAAATTGCCGCCATGGGTATGATGCACGGTCTTAGCGGCGTCACATGCGACTCTGTCGCCATTGCTGTTGAACGGGCGTTAGCCAGAGCCGGCGAAGAAGATACGATCTTTATCGGAGGAAGCACGTTCATCGTAGCCGATGCCCTCCCCCTTTTCATGAAAGAAGACAAATAATACAACTTAATAAAAACAAATATCATGGTAAAACAAATTCAAATGAAATTGAGCGAATCCAAAACGGCACGATGGTCGGTTTTGGCACTCGTTGCATTTACAATGCTTTGCGGTTACTTCATTACAGATATGATGGCTCCGCTTCAGGATTTATTACAAACCCCCGTCATGAGCGGCGGCCTTGGGTGGAGTGGCGATGACTACGGTAAATTTACAAGTGCATACGGCTGGTTCAATGTTTTCCTGTTAATGCTTATTTTCGGCGGTATGATCCTTGATAAGATGGGAGTACGTTTCACTGGTTTAATGGCCACCGGTATCATGCTGGTCGGTGTTTTCATTAAATGGTTCGGTATCTCTCATGATTTCGGTGGTGAAACAGTTTCTGTTTTCGGAACCGAATGGGGTTATCCTCTACTCATTGCCTCTTTAGGCTATGCACTCTTTGGCGTAGGCATCGAGATTGCCGGTATAACCGTATCGAAAATCATTGTCAAATGGTTTAAAGGTAAGGAAATGGCATTAGCAATGGGACTTGAAATGGCGTGTGCCCGTATCGGAACAGGTTTAGCAATCGGTATAACGCCTATTCTGAGCCGGGCTTTCAATAATTCTATCAGTATACCTATTTTTATCGGACTAATCTTATTATGCATCGGATTCCTGTCATTCATCGTATTCGTTGTAATGGATAAAAAACGGGATCAGGAAATCCTCGACGAAGGTGAAGAAGAGGAAGAAGCTCCTTTCCGTGCCAAAGATATCCTGGATATTATTACCCTTAAAGGCTTTTGGTATGTCGCCCTTTTATGCGTATTGTTCTATTCCGCCGTATTCCCGTTTCTGAAATACGCACCCAGCCTGATGATTAACAAATTCGGTATTGAACCTACTCTTTCCGGAATCATCCCCTCGATCCTGCCGTTTGGTACTATCCTGCTGACTCCGTTCTTCGGCAACCTGTACGATCGGAAAGGGAAAGGTGCCACCATCATGATGATCGGTGCAATCATGCTTGTATGCATCCATTTCACATTCTCTTTACCATTCCTGGATAATTGGTTGGTAGCACTTGTACTGGTTATCCTGTTAGGAATTGCTTTCTCGCTTGTACCTTCAGCCATGTGGCCTTCTGTTCCAAAAATTATTCCGGAAAATAAGTTAGGAACAGCATATGCCTTATTTTTTGGGTACAAAACTGGGGATTAATGGGTGTGCCTTACCTCATAGGTAAAGTACTCGATAAATACTGTATAACCGGTTATGTCAATGAAAAACCGACTTACGATTATACCATTCCAATGATTATCTTTACCTGTTTTGGTATACTTGCACTTCTCATTTCATATCTCCTGAAAAGAGAAGACCGTATAAAAGGTTACGGTTTGGAATTACCTAATATCCAAAAAGATGCAGATAAATATCTGGCTGAAGAGATGATCGGTGAAGGTCAGAGATAAATTCATTATATAAAAAAGACAATCATAAAGAGAGCGATGTCGGTAAATTACATAAATTACTGACATCGCTCTCTTTATTTATAAAAACCCGCATTCGATTTACTCTTGTTTCTTTTAATGATAATTACTATTCTTATCCGATAATTTTCTATATTTGTATTGATTGCTCAAGATTCATTTTATGCCTTGTTGAATAAATCAACACCAAACTTGTAAATGTTAAACATATACAAGCTACAAACTTGCAAATCCTACTCAGTATCAGACGTTTTTAGCCTATAAATATTAAGATTGAGCGTTAAGTATTAATATTATGCAAAGAATTAGTCTCATTGATTTAAATTACATATTTTTGTATTGTGCTTCAGTATTGAAACACAGCACATAACCGACAATAAACATTCAAAAAGTTAGTAATATGAATGGGATACAATTTCAACAAAAATTATTGAGCTTGCAAGAAAACATGATGAATTTTGCACTTATGCTCACTGCAAACCGGGACGATGCTCAGGATTTGCTACAGGATACTACATTAAAGGTACTAGATAATCAGGATAAATTCGTTGACAATGTTAATTTCAAAGGATGGGTTTTAACTGTCATGCGTAATATTTTCATAAACAATTACCATAAGATTGTGCGTGTACAGACAGTTGTTGACTCAAGTGCAGATTTATATAATCTGGATGTTGTCAATGATTCCGGATTTGATTCACCGGATAAAGCGTATCAAATTAAGGAGATCACCAAAGCGATCAACGGATTGAACGATGATCTGAAGGTTCCCTTCTCCATGTTTTTAAGTGGCTATAAGTATAACGAAATAGCAGAAAAACTTAATGTGCCCTTAGGAACAGTGAAGAGTCGTATCTTCTTTGCTCGTCAAGAATTACAGAAAAGGTTAAAGGACTTCCAAAATATGTAATCCCTCTTCCCTTTCCCAGTATAACATAAAAGCGACTACTATTCATTTGGTAGTCGCTTTTGCTATTTTCAAACAAATGTTTAGCGACCGATAAATTACATGACAACTATTTAATTGAAAAATAAATAAGTTCTTTTCTTTAGATTTATGACAGCTTCGATTATACAAGCTATACGTTACGTTTGTTTATCCTAATTATTTTGCCTACGTTTGTCTAAAAAACATAATTTAAAGGATCTATTCTATGATTTGTTTTCCTAATGCCAAAATAAACCTGGGACTAAACGTTGTTAGTAAACGGACAGACGGTTATCATAACATCGAGACTGTATTCTATCCTATCCCTGTGAAAGATGCACTTGAAATAGTGAATGCTGAAAAACTATCTTTCACCCAGACAGGAATACAGGTGGATGCTCCCATGGAAAAAAACCTTGTGATAAAAGCACTGAACCTGCTGAAAACACAATATGAAATACCGCCTCTGGAAATCCATCTCCTTAAAGCTATCCCTTTCGGAGCCGGACTGGGTGGCGGATCGGCTGATGCCGCTTTCATGCTGAAATTGCTGAATGATTTCTGCAAACTGGATATCCATGCAGACGAACTGGAAAAAATCGCAGCTTCCATCGGTGCTGACTGTCCGTTCTTTATCCGCAATACACCGGTATTCGCTACCGGAACAGGAAATATATTCGAACCAGTCGAATTATCATTAAAAGGCTATCATTTCTGCCTGATAAAACCGGATGTTGCCGTTTCCACTCCGGAGGCCTATTCATTAGTCACCCCAAAAGTTCCGGCAATCTCACTAAAAGATATTATAAACAAACCGGTTTCCGAATGGAAAAACTTAATGGTAAATGATTTCGAAAAGAGCGTCTTCAGCAAACATCCGGTTATCGGTCGGATCAAAGAAACACTCTACCAGGCTGGGGCCATCTACGCTTCTATGTCTGGGTCAGGTTCCTCCGTATTCGGATTGTTCGAAGCACCGACTCAGTTCAAAGAGCAATTCACCGATTGTTTTGTATGGGAGGGACAATTACCATGAATGTTATAGCCGGTTTCTTTGATGCATTAGCAGATCGCTGGGACGAACTTTGCTATCATGCACCAGAAAAAATCAATCAGATACTGGAACAGACCACTCTGCATAAAGGACTTCGCATATTGGATGTCGGATGCGGAACCGGTGTACTCGAACAGTATCTGTTAACTTATTCACCAGCCCATATTACAGGAATAGACATTTCGCCGCGGATGATTGAAGCAGCACAAAACAAATATGCTACCCCGATAGTCGATTTCCGTTGCATGGATGTTATGGAACTGAAAGACGAACAGTTCGATTTTATTATTGCCTATAGTGTTTTTCCTCATTTCGAACATCCGGATGAGATAATCGGCCATCTGGCAGAATTACTTGTCCCGGGAGGTGAACTTGTGATCTGCACAGCGAAGGGAGGGAAAACATAAACGGACATCACAATAAACAAGCAAACAGAATATCGTTCGGCCTGCCTACGGCTAGGGAAGTTGCCGCCTTGATGGAACCTTATTTTCATATCGAGGCAATGGAAGATACCCACGAACTTTATATGGTCAGCGGAATTCGCTATTAATTAATACAAGATAACATGAATAAATGTACCTATTTACTTTCTGCATTACTTCTCTCCGCCTTTACTCTACAGGCAGCAGAAGATATAAAAGTGATGCAATTTCTGCATACCGGTCCTGTTCCGGTTAATAAACCGATCATGGCAGACAGCCTGAATGTAAACGGAAAACCTTTCGAGATCAAAAATCTGTTAAAATCGACAGTCCCTTTCGACAAAGCATTCGCCAACGCGACCATTCTGGATGCAGATACAGCTGGAATAATCAGTTTCCAGGCTCCGGAAAAAGGATATGCCCTGCATCTTTTCTCCTTTTATCTGAACAGTGACCGTTATACCAAAGGAACTTTAGAAGTTTCCGGCCCCGGTTCTTTCGATGTGTATATAAATAACAAACCGGTGAGTGCAACTTCTGAACTGACAATGGAACCGCACCGGTATGAAGTGGTTGTGAAATACCTGACAGCCGACAACGATACCTGTCCGCCTACATTAAAGGCAATCTATAAAAGTAAGGAAGAAGCGAAAGTCGTTGCTTCACTTAATCCGGATAAAAGATATACCTCACGGGATATTCTGGAAGGAACAAACTTTCGTGGCGTTAGCCTGTCTCCCAACGGCAAATATGTATTAGTGAAATATTATACACGCCTGGAAGGTGGAAAAAGCGAATCATACGCTCAATTGCGTGAAGCCGCCAGCGGACGCATCCTTTTGCAGGATAAAGGATTTATCATGAGTGCCAGCTGGATGCCGACTAGTAATAAAATGTATTTCACCCGTACCGGCATGAATGGAAAGGAACTGGTGACAGTCGATCCGGCCAACATGCAGGAAGAGATACTGGCAGATAACCTGCCGGAAGGTAGCTTCAACTTTACCCCGGATGAAAAGACACTCCTCTTCACCATACAGGAGGAAGGTCCGAAGGATGGCCCCGACATGCTCCGTATCCTCGAACCGAACGACCGTCTGCCGGGATTCCGTAACCGTTATTTCATTTGGCGCTACGATCTGCAATCCGGACTATACGAACAACTGACATTCGGACATAACAGTACATATATTAATGATGTCAGCCCGGATAGCCGTTACCTGTTGTTCAGTACCAGTGAAACGGATTATACATCTCTACCTCATTCCAGCAACTCGTTATACAAACTCGACTTGCAAACGATGGCAGTCGATACCCTTTGGGAACATGCCAAATATGTGAACGGCGGAACTTTCTCTCCCGACGGAAAACAATTACTGGTTAGCGGATCGGGAAATGCTTTCGGTGGAATCGGTTTAAATATCAGGGAAGGACAAATCTCAAATACATACGACGGCCAGTTATTCCTGTATGATCCGACTACCCGGAAAGCAACGGCACTAACCAAGGATTTCAATCCGAATGTAACTGGTGCACTCTGGAACAAATACGACGGTCAGATTTATATGATGACGGAAGACCAGGACTATCTGCGTATCTATACCTGTAATCCGGCAAACGGAAAAATCAAACAGATCAATACTTCTGAAGACGTCGTTTATAATTACTCATTGGCAGAAACAGCTCCGGTAATGTATTATTACGGACAAAGTACTTCAAACGCAAATCGTTTATACGCTTATGACTTGAAAAGTGGAAAGAACCGTCTGATCTACGACCTGTCTGCAGAAAAACTCAAAGACGTTAAACTTGGAGAAGTTCATGACTGGAACTTCACGGCAGAAGACGGAACAACCATACAGGGACGTTATTATCTGCCACCAAATTTCGATCCGGACAAAAAATACCCGATGATCATCTATTACTATGGAGGAACTTCGCCGACGAACCGTGCTTTGGAATTCAGCTACTCCATGCATATGTATGCCGCCCAGGGATATGTAGTCTATACGCTCAATCCCAGCGGAACAACCGGATTCGGACAAGAATTTGCTGCCCGCCACGTAAATGCCTGGGGAGAACCGACTGCCGATGAAATTATCCGCGGCACAGAATTGTTTTGTAAAGAACATTCCTTTGTAAACCCTAAAAAGATCGGTTGTGCAGGTGCCAGCTACGGAGGGTTTATGACACAATATCTGCAAACCCGCACCGATTTATTTGCTGCTGCTGTCAGCCATGCCGGTATCAGTGCACTGAGCAGTTATTGGGGAGAAGGATATTGGGGATATGGTTACTGTTCCGTAGCCAATACCGGAACTTATCCCTGGAATAACCCTGAGTTCTTCACTAAACACAGTCCGTTGTTCAACGCTGACAAGATCAAAACTCCGTTATTGCTGTTACATGGCAATGCCGATACAAATGTCCCGGTTGGCGAAAGTATCCAGATGTTCCTGGCATTGAAACTACTCGGCAAGACAGTGGAATTTATCCAGGTTGACGGAGAAAACCACGGTGTAGCTGATTACAAAAAACGCCTGGAATGGCAGAACACGATTTTTGCCTGGTTTGCCAAATGGCTAAAAGATGAACCGGAATGGTGGGATGCCCTGTATCCGGAAAGAACATTATAAATAAAATTACAAAGAAAGAAAGGGAGTGCCGATTAACGGTCGCTCCCTTCTTCGTATATAACATATAAGAAACGGCTTATTTCATGTGCGGATTCAATGTATGCCACAGATGGATTTCAGGAATAATACCCATGCTGATCACTTCATCACGCAGTTTACTCAGATGAACATAACTTTCTGCCAGTTCTGCATTTTCTTTCGGTGTTCCTTCTACTTCTTTATAGAAAATACCGTCTTTAGTGATTTCTGTTTCCATCGCCATCATGATATGGTCGAATTTACCGGAGTGAACATATGTCCCGGCAGGCCAGCGGAATGCTTCGCCACCCATAGCGGCACGGATCATTTCGATTGACAGGTAAGACGGACTCTGGAAAGAAGAACGACCGCGAAGTTCGATGATACGTTTTCCACCCTGTATAACTTTCACTTTCAGGTCTTCCCATTGTTCGTCTGTCAGTTCCGGAGTACCGATCAAATCCAATAACGGTTTACCGTCGACAGTTGCAGTAGAAGCAAAAACAGCCATCTGTTCGCCATGACCTCCATAAGTACGGCAACCTTTTACCAGGTTCTGACGGATTCCGAAATGCTGTGCCAAAGCTGTTTGCAGACGGGTGCTGTCAAGTGCAGCCAAAGTACTTACCTGGGAAGGTTTCAATCCGGAATACAGCAATGTGATCAATCCGGTAATATCGGCCGGATTAAAAATAACTACCACATGTTTTACGTCCGGACAATAAGCACGGAGATCCTTTCCGAACTGAGCAGCAATTTCAGCATTACCTTTCAATAAGTCCTCACGGGTCATACCGGCTTTACGGGCTGCACCACCGGATGAAACAACATATTTGGCACCTCTCAGCGCTTCGCTGATATCGGATGTATAGGTTATGTTTGCATATTCAAATCCGGACTGGAACATTTCTTCTGCAACACCTTCCAAAGCCGGAGCAAAAGGGTCGTAAAGACAAATATTAGAAGTTAACCCCATCATTAAAGCTGTCTGGGCCATGTTTGAACCGATCATACCTGCTGCACCTACGATAGTGAGCTTTTCGTCTGTTAATGCTTTCATACTGTATTATTTTTTAATAATTATGTTTATTAAGAGAACACATATCTTATTGATAATGTTTACCGTTTCGCCTATATTTTTCTTTTCGGTTACAAAGGTAAAACATCCTTTCCTTATATGCCAATCATTAAAATCTATCCACTATAAGCTAAAGTTATAGCTCAAATTCCTACCTTTGCAACATGAAAACATTCAGACCGGAAGCATGGTTGCCCACCACCAAGAAAGAAGTTGAAGCGCGTGGATGGGATTATATAGATGTAATTCTTTTCAGTGGGGATGCCTATGTGGATCATCCTTCGTTTGGTGCTGCCGTTATCGGACGTACCTTGGAAGCCTTGGGGCTTCGGGTGGCTATTGTTCCGCAGCCGGACTGGCGCGGAGATTATCGTGATTTTAAAAAACTGGGCATTCCCCGCCTCTTCTTCGGAGTCTCACCCGGAGCAATGGATTCGATGATCAATCATTATACGGCCAATAAACGGTTACGTAGCGATGATGCCTATACTCCGGATCGCCGGGCAGGAATGCGCCCGGATTATCCCAGCATTGTCTATACCAAAATACTGAAAGAGCTTTATCCCGACGTACCGGTCGTACTCGGTGGAATCGAGGCTTCTTTACGCAGGCTGTCTCATTATGATTACTGGCAGGACAGGTTACGACCAGGTATCCTGATCGACAGTCCGGCAGATCTCCTGATCTATGGAATGGGAGAACTACCCATAAATGAATTAGTTACCCGCCTGAAGGCCGGAGAATCTTTTAATTCATTAAAAGATATTCGCCAAACAGTTTATCTGACAGGAAAGGAAGAGATAAAGCCCGATGACATCGTGCTTTTCTCACATGAAGAGTGTCTTCGCGATAAATTAAAACAGGCCAAAAACTTCCGTCATATCGAAGAAGAATCGAACAAATATAATGCATCGCGTATTCTCCAGCAGGTTGGAAAGCAGACTATTGTAGTGAATCCTCCTTTCCCTTCTATGACGGAAGCCGAAGTAGATGCTTCGTTCGATCTGCCTTACACCCGCTTGCCGCATCCCAAATATAAGGGAAAAGTCATACCGGCATTCGAGATGATCAAGTTTTCAGTAAATATGCACCGGGGATGCTTTGGAGGCTGTGCATTCTGTACAATCTCCGCCCACCAGGGAAAGTTCATCGCTTCCCGGAGCAAAGAGTCTATCCTGAAAGAAGTAAAGGCTATCACGGAAATGCCAGATTTCAAAGGATACCTGAGTGATTTGGGAGGTCCTTCCGCCAATATGTACCGGATGAAAGGCAAAGATCAGAGTATTTGTGCCAAATGTAAAAAACCGTCCTGCATCTCTCCTGCCATCTGTAAGAATCTGAATGCGGACCATACTCCGTTGCTGGACATTTATAAAGCAGTGGACAGTATGCCACAGATCAAACGCTCATTTATCGGTAGCGGCGTACGTTATGATCTGCTGTTGCACCGTTACGACGATGAAATCGTGAATAAGTCAGCTCAGAGCTACACGGAAGAGTTGATCGCCCGGCATGTATCGGGCCGTCTGAAAGTGGCTCCCGAACATACGGAAGACAATGTTCTGAAAATGATGCGTAAACCTTCTTTCGATCAATTCGGACAATTCAAAAAAATATTCGACCGTATCAACAAGCAGCAGGGACTTAACCAACAATTAATTCCATACTTCATTTCCAGCCATCCCGGCTGTACGGAAGAAGATATGGCAAAACTGGCTATCGAGACCAAGAAACTGCATTTCCAACTGGAACAGGTACAGGACTTCACTCCTACCCCCATGACACTGGCTACGGAAATATATTACACAGGTTATCATCCTTATACATTAGAAAAAGTATATACAGCCCGTACAAAAGAACAGAAACTGGCACAACGGCAATTCTTCTTCTGGTATAAACCGGAATTTCGCAGGCAGATAACCCAGGCGTTACAAAAAATAGGAAAAAAAGACCTGCTTACTAAATTATTCGGCCGGTAAACAATAATATTTCACCTATCCTGCTTGTTAATTACGAAAAAATCGTAATATTGCATTTACTTAATTCATATAAATATGGTAAAAGCACTTTTAGCAGGTATATCGCTTATATTCGTTATATCTGCACAAGCACAAAACGAATTCACGATAAAAGGCAAAATCTCCGGACTGGAGGACAGTACCCAGATTGTCCTTTATCGTAGTGACGGACAAGTCATGAGCCAGATCGCTCAGGATACGGTCATCAATGAATGTTTTACCTTCAAAGGTGAAACCGTCGACAATGCTCCCGAAGCATTAATGGTCTCCAGCCATGACAAAGGGTTTCCAAACACCTGGCTGGATGTATGGGTGGCTCCCGGCAAAGAGACAACCGTTACCGGTAATAATAAACTTATCAGGACATGGAATGTATCGGCCGATATCCAGGAACAGCAGGATTTAAACCGGTATGCCGACGCTTGCCGGGAAGAATGTAGTAAAGAACAGGAAATCTATATACAGTTAATGGATTTGTTCTCCAAAGGAAGGACGGGCAATCCTTCCGAAGAAGAAAAGAATGCGATCAGGAATGAAATGAAAGAACTTCAGAAAAAAACGGATTCATTACGACTGATCTCCTCCCAAAAAGAAATCGAAATAATGCAGCAAACTCCTAAAGGAACAGTCTGGATGGATAAATTGCTTGGCCAATGCAAGCAAAGTAAATACATGGAAAACTATCCTTATAAGGAAGATTTGATTGCTTTATACAACAAGTTATCCGATAATGAGAAAAACTCTCAGGCTGGTAAGGAAATCACGGTATGTCTTTATCCTCCCATTACAGTGAAAGAAGGCGATGAAATGGCGGATACCGACCTCTACGACTTGCAAGGCAATATTCATCATCTGGCCGACTATAAAGGTAAATATCTCCTGGTCGATTTTTGGAGCCGCGGTTGTGGTCCTTGTATGATGCTTTGCCGGAAATGAAAGAAATATCCGAAACATGGAAAGACAAAGTAACTGTCATTAGTCTGAGCACAGACACAGAAAAAGGATGGAAAGAGATTTCTAAAACGAAAGATATGTCATGGGTAAACCTGAATGATTTTGGAGGAATGAGCGGACTGGCAGCTAAATATAATGTAAGAGGAATACCTCATTATGTCATTATCTCACCGGAAGGGATCATCCTGCATAGCTGGAGCGGATACGGAAAAGGATTACTTAAACGTAAGCTAAACAAATGGGTAAACAAATCAGACCGTGTTATGTCTGTGAAAAAGGAAGGAAACACGACCATTGTTGATTTTCCTATCGAAAAATCAAGCAATACGGAAACTGTAGAGATCAACAGAA
This sequence comes from Parabacteroides sp. AM58-2XD, assembly GCF_003463685.1. Classification (NCBI taxonomy): domain Bacteria; kingdom Pseudomonadati; phylum Bacteroidota; class Bacteroidia; order Bacteroidales; family Tannerellaceae; genus Parabacteroides; species Parabacteroides sp. AM58-2XD. The sequence continues at coordinate 24,690 of NZ_QSDP01000046.1, read as the reverse complement.
TAGAGTTGACCGGTTCTGAAACGATTTTCCATATGAAAGCCTTTAACTCTCCCGGATACTGGGTAAGTATAGGCAAGGACACTTTCCTGAAAACAGAAGACGGTACTCATTATCCGCTAACATCAGCAGACGGCATCACACCGGACGAACGCTTCACAATGCCGGAATCAGGTGAGTACTCTTTTAAGTTGCACTTCCCCGCTTTGCCGGCCGGAACAAAAACAGTCGATTTCATCGAAGGTGATTGCGATTCCTGTTTCAAAATAGTAGGTTTGTCACTGACTCAAGAATAAAAATACGGGCTTGTCTGAAAAAAATAAGGGACTTTTGAAATGTTAAGACAGGACTTTTAAAAACGAAAGTCCTGACTTTTAACTTCAAAAGTCCCTTATTTTTTTGACAGTGATTATCAAGCCTTTACAGCGATCACTTCAATCTCTACCAAACCATTCTTCGGCAAAGTCTTTACAGCAACAGCCGAACGTGCCGGAAAAGCACCTTCAAACTGAGAGGCGTATACTTCGTTCATCGCTCCGAAATCACCCATATCAGCAAGAAATACAGTCGTTTTGACTACGTCGCTGATATCAAGACCGGCTTCTGCCAGGATAGCCTTCACATTCTTGAAAGCCTGAGCTGTCTGTTCCTTTACAGCTCCTTCTACGAAATTACCGGTTGCCGGATCGATACCCAGTTGTCCGGAAGCGAAAAGCATATTTCCTACTTGTATGGCCTGGCTGTAAGGACCGATGGCGGCCGGTGCATTTGTTGTTGCAATAACTTTTTTCATTGTGTTTATCTTTTTAGTTGTTTTGTTCTTCATTCATACGCTGGCGGACAACCTCATAAATCAGGATGGAGCTGGCTACCGAGACGTTCAGGGAACCGATCGTTCCGAACTGCGGTATTTTCACCATGCTGTCGCAGATTCGCAGGTTATCCATAGAAACTCCTTTATCCTCTGCTCCCATTACGATAGCAACCGGACCGTCATATTTGATAGAAGTATAGTTCTCGTAAGCTTTTTCGCTGGCTGCATATACCTTGACACCGCTTGCCTGTAAAAAGCGGATGGATTCTTCAATACTTTTCTCTTTACAAACAGGCAATACATGCAACGCTCCGGCAGATGTTTTGATGGCATCCGCATTCACCGTCACGCTTCCTTTGGCCGGAATAACAATGGCATCCACACCGGCACATTCGCAGGTACGGGCAATTGCCCGAAATTACGGACATCGGTTATACCGTCCAAAAGTACGATGAAAGGATTCTTTCCCTGTTCATAAACGAAAGGAATAATATCTTCCAGACGCTGATAAGTAACAGCTGGAATAAAGGCGATCACTCCCTGATGATTCTTCCGGGTCAGGCGGTCAAGACGTTCGGCCGGTACACGCTGTACAGGAATATCACGTCCTTTCAGCACCTCGAACAATTCACGGGAAAGTTCTCCCTGCAACTCGCGCTTAACAAGTATTTTATCTATTTCCTTATCGGCCTGGATAGCCTCGATTACGGCACGTATGCCGAACACCATTTCGTTTTCCTTCATCAAATATATATTAACTGTATGTCCTCTTTTAAATACGAATGCAAATATACAAACATTATTTACTGTTTCGCCATTCCTTCACGCCTTGAATAAGAAATAATACTCCTGTTATAATCAGTGCAGATGACAAACCTGTATAAAAAACGGAAATAAAAGAGTCCGGCAATATACGGGAATGACGGATTCCCACTCCTAAAGTGATCATAAAAAACATTACAATCCAACCTTTGGCATCAAAGAAAGAGAAAGGACAATTCTTTTCTCCTTTTTGGGCAATACGACGGCTATGCTTTCTGAACAAACGTAAAAACACAAAATTGAGGAATAACAGAAACACAATAACTGCTTCTCCTACCTTTAACACCGAGTAATGGGCATCATGCATCCACGTAAGAATTCCGATCCGGAGAATATTGACTCCGGCTATAATCCATACGCAACCTGCTATAAATAATAATATCCGCTTATTAACTCTGAACATCCGTCTACTTTTACTGAAATGCAAAAGTACGATTTTTAACGACATATCCTAATCCTGAAAGTTCATGAGGCCTCCTTTTCACTATCCAACTCTTTAATCTCCTTATTCAGAAAAACGGAAAGGATGGTCCTTAAAACAACAATACCGCCAAGGATAGCCAGTTCGTCCAAACTGGGTTCCAAGACGGTTTTAAGAATATCTGAAGCGATCAGCAACTCCAATCCCAATAATAAATAAGTACCTAATTCCGCTCGCAGCCGACGGATATTGACTGTTGAATATTGTCCGGTAAATCGCTTGAGTTCGTTTCCCAGAAAAGAGATAAAAGCGACCAGTGCCCCATAAGTAACGATCAGCAGGCTTACCACACTGATAATCGTAGCCAGAATATTTAGAAAATGCGTGAACATGAGTTTATTCTTTATACTAGGAACAAACTCATGTTCCGGAAAGTTCAATCAGTAATTTTCAGCTTCTGCGGTAAACTTCAGAGCGTTTACTTTCCTGCCGTTTATTGTCTTTTTCCTTTTTATCCTTTTCTTTTCTGTCTTTGTCTTTCCTGTCTCTATCACGGTCGTGGTCTCTCCGGTTGTCCGGTCTTTTATCCTTATCGTACCGATCATTTCCCGGTCTGGACGGTTTATTGAAATGCTGGTTATTATTGGGACGATTATGATTGTCCGGACGCCACTGTCCGTTATCATGATGATTGGGACGATCGTATTTACCCCGATACCACTTGCCGTCATCAAAACGCCCATTCCATCGTCCATTTGAATATTCCCATTGATTATGCCAGTAATGGTCTTCATAGCGCCAGCAAATATCAGAGGACGATAATTCGGATAGTGGGGGTTATTATACCATCCCTGATAATCATGGATACGCTGCGGACGTTCGCGAACAAAACGAACATACAGACGGAATTGCGAAGGAGAAAGAACTCGTTGCAACTTACGGTCACGTTCCATACGCAGATTAAATATCTTCTTGGCAGACTGGTCCCAATAGCGATAATGCTTACGGGCTTCCTTTTCTATTCTCTGACCGTACTTATGTACGATATTATGATAATCGGCGGCCTGTCTTCCGTTCAGGCGCATGGCCTGTTCCATCCAGAGACAACTCTGGCAATGTGGCTCATTCCAACCAAAACTGATCCAAAACTGAGCTTGTCCCGGCAAACTGCACAATAAAATCAACAAACATATAAAGCTAATCCGTTTCATGACTGTTCATTTTTAGTTAATAATTACATCTATGACCGTTCTAAGAAGAAAAGGTTTAACAGACATAATCAACGTTTGGTTTTCAATAACTCTTTTGCATTGGCTATCGAAGCGCCGGTTAGTGACGCACCGCTCAACATGCGGGCAACCTCTTTAACACGTTCTTCTTTATTCAATTTTTTAATGCGGGTTATCGTACGTTCCGTTGTATCTTCCTTATAGACAAAGAAATGATCTTTACCTTTCGCAGCAATCTGTGGCAAATGGGTAATGGTTATCACTTGCATCTTTGTACCCAGATCCTGCATAATATCCCCCATTTTATCGGCGATATCACCGGAAACTCCTGTATCCACTTCATCAAAAATAATAGCGGGAAGAGCTGTGAAGCCGGCAATCATTGCCTTGATGCATAACATAAGACGGGATATTTCACCACCGGAAGCAGTTTGGGCAACCGGTTGCAGTTCGCCACTCTTATTGGCAGAGAAAAGGAAACGAATATCGTCCATTCCATCGCTTTCCGGCTCCGGACGGGTAACAAAATCGATAGCAAACCTCACGTTCGGCATCCCCAGCGGAATAACCATTTTTACCAGTTGAGAGGCAATAGCTTTGGAGGCGATCTTACGTTGCTCACTCAAAACAGCGGCCTGCTGAAGTAATTCCTGATATGATATTTCCAACTGGGCTTTTATACCCTCGATCTGCTCGTCGAAAGAGTCTATATCATGTAGCTGTTCCGTATATTTATCCTGAATGGCAATCAACTCTTCCACTGTCGGAACCCGGTGTTTCTGTTCCAATGTGTACAAAGTGTTCAGGCGTTCGTTCACCCATTCGAGACGTTCAGGATTGAACTCGACATCTTCTTTAAGAACATCGGTTTCTGAGGCCAGGTCGTTCAGATCAATATAGGCAGAACGCAGACGTTCGGCAATCTCCCTGGCTTTTGGATAAAACCTTTCCAACGAATCGGCGGTCGAAAGGGCCTCTTTGATAAGCTGTACGCTTCCCTGCTCTTCGCCATTCAACAATTCTGTTATTTTATATAAGGATCCTTTAATATCTTCGGCATGCGACAATGTCTCCAACTCCTGCTCCAGTTCTTCCTGTTCACCGGCAACCAGATGAGCATCCGTCAGTTGTTCCAGTTGGAAACGGATATAATCCTCTTCCTGCCGATTCTGGTCAGCCTTCTCCGTCAAATCTTTCAACTCCCGTTTCAAAGAGAGATAACGCTGGTATTCTTTACGATACAGGATCAGAAGGATTTCGTTTTCCGCCATTACATCGATTACCTTCATCTGGAAGCGATTATCTCCGAGCAACAGGTTCTGATGTTGCGAATGTATATCGATCAGTCGGCTTCCCAGTTCCTTCATGACGGTAAGCGGCACAGGTGAATCGTTAACGAAAGCACGCGACTTGCCGGATGCAAACAGTTCCCTGCGAAGAATACATATTTCCGGATCATACTCCAGATCATTCACATGAAAAAATTCTTCCAGTTGATATTTGGAAACATCAAATGTTGCTTCGATCACACATTTATCCGAACCACTCTTGATACTTTTCCCGTCGGCCCGTTGGCCCAATACCAGCGACAAAGCCCCTAAAATAATAGACTTCCCGGCTCCCGTTTCACCGGTTATCACCGAAAAGCCGTTATCAAACTGAATATCCAGACTATCTATTAAGACAAAATTCTGTATGAATAAAGATCTCAGCATAATTCTCTTTTACTTTTTAAGTGGCTCCAAACGGGTTGTCATTGCCGGATACAGGTTAGAAAGCATTTTGTATCCTTCCTGCTTTTCGGTCGTAGTTGCTTTAGAATATATGGCAACAACTTCATCCAATTTGGAATCGGCAAACATTTGTAACAGGACAGATGTCGGACGGGTTTTCTTCAATTCCTCCAATGTCGGCAATAAAGACAAGATCGTAGTACGTCCGCGATCCACATTAGCAGCCATTTCATCGAGACCTTTCCGGTGATAATTATACCACATGTCACGATATCCTTCCGAAGCATTTTCATTCAATGCTGTTGCTATTGCGTGCCGGTTACGGTCACTGTCAAAGGCTTTCCAACCGTTCCACGACATTTGAGACTGCGCCAGGGTGACAACCTGTTGCGCTTGTTGGAAAAAAGCTGTTCCGCCTCTAGGTGAAAAGCTGTCGAAATCGAGTCCCAGAATCGTATATAAATAGAAAACAACAGTAGCGATCAGGTTACTGTTTAACGTATTCTCCGTATATTCCAACTGTTCGAACTCTGTGTAATCAAAGTCTAATTGTGTATCACGGAAATTCAGCAAAGTCGTTACATAACTTGAGTTGTACACCGGACGACTAGCCTGAATCTGCAATTCAGCCTTATAACTGTTATCAGTAGCCTCGTTGATAATGATATTAAAAGTACAGTCAATCCGTTCGTTGATACCAAAGGTTGCATCCGTCCATTTCCGGGTATTGATAAACTGAGTCAAAGCGTCCTGCAAAGTAGTATATACCTGCTTATTAGTCCCCTGGATCTTATCACTGTTGATTTTGACCTGGGCATTAAACTCGTTTGCTCTATCTTGCGCATAACCGATAAAGGATGTAGTTCCCAACAGGAACAGGAATAACAGTCTTTTAATCATTTTCATTTCAATAATGTTGCCAACTTGTTTACGATATCAACAGCTACCCCTTGTTTTGATTTCAACGGATAACCGGTTGTTTCTCCCTGACGGTCGATAATGGATATCTTATTGGTATCGCAACGGAAACCAGCGCCTGCGTCACGAAGCGAATTCAACACGATGAAATCGAGATTTTTCCGCTTCAGTTTACTTTCGGCATTCGTTGCTTCGTTGTTTGTCTCCAAAGCAAAACCAACCAAAACCTGTCCTTCCCGTTTAATTGCCCCTAAGGAGGCAGCAATATCTTTGTTCGGAACCAGGTGAAGCATCATTTCCCCTTTACTTTCGCGTTTGATCTTTTCGTCTGCTTGTATCTCCGGACGATAATCGGCTACAGCCGCACATAATATACCGGCATCCGCTTCGGGAAAAGCCGTCATGGCCGCCTGATACATTTCTTCGGCAGATTCCACATCAATCCGTTGTATATTCGGATGCGTGGTCGTCAACGATACCGGGCCGGCTATCAATGTAACTTCGGCCCCTTGCTGTGCACAGGCCTCTGCCAGTGCAAATCCCATCTTCCCGGAAGAATAGTTACCTATAAAACGTACGGGATCAATCTTTTCGTACGTCGGACCGGCTGTTATTACAATCTTTTTTTTTTCAAGGACGGTGCGGGAAGCGAAAAACTCTTCCAGAACAGCTATAATCTTGTCCGGTTCCTCCATCCTGCCTTTACCTACCAGATGGCTTGCCAATTCACCTTCAGCTGGTTCGATGATATGGTTTCCGAATGAACGGAGACGGTCCAGATTCTGTTGTGTAGAAGGATGGGCAAACATATCCAGGTCCATTGCCGGAGCGATGAAAACGGGTGCTTTGCAAGACAGGTAAGTTGTCACCAGCATGTTATCGGCTATTCCATTAGCCATCTTGCCGATTGTCGACGCTGTTGCCGGAGCAATCAGCATGGCATCTGCCCACAGTCCCAAATCGACATGGCTGTGCCACGAGCCGTCGCGGTTAGAGAAAAACTCACTGATAACGGGATTACTACTTAAGGCAGAGAGTGTTATCGGTGTAATAAACTCTTTCCCAGCAGGTGTTATTACAACCTGTACCTCGGCACCTTTCTTTACCAATGCACGGATAATATAAGCAGCTTTATAAGCAGCTATACTTCCTGTAATTCCTAATATGATATGTTTACCTTTCAGCATCATTCTTATTCATTCAAATAAATATTCATCCGAAAGGGATTTTAGTTTCATCCGGAAGAAATTTGGTTTTCTCCCGGATGGAATTAATTTTCCTCCCGGATGTATCTTTTTCCTTATAAACGCAACAACAGGATATCGCGCGTTACCTTACTGTCAATATTGTGATGTTCACCCAGATGCCAGCCTTGTCTATCCACCGGAGCAGCCAATGCATCCAGGTCGTTTTCTGTAATGCCACATTCACTCAAACGGGTCTTCAACCCCATCCGGCGGAAGAAATCTTCGCAGGCCGTGATTGTTCGACGGGCACGTTCTTCTTCCGTTCCGCCGGTTATACCGAAAACCACTTCACCCATACGGGCCAGTTTTACCTGTTTCTCCTTAAACATATATGTCATAACGCCCGGCAAAAGTATTGCCAACGTCTGTGCATGGTCCAGGCCGAATTGGGCAGTCAGTGCATATCCCATACGGTGAGACGACCAATCCTGAGGAACCCCTTGTCCGATCCATACGTTCAAAGCATTGGTAGCGGCCCACATCAGATTGGCACGGATATCATAATCATGCGGATTATCCAACACCTTGAGACCTTCCTCATAGATCACTTTCATCAGTCCTTCGGAAAAAGCATCCTGTACCTTGGCATTAACCGGATAAGTAAGATATTGCTCTACGACATGAATAAATGAATCGACAACACCATTGGCTACCTGTCTCGCCGGTAATGAATAAGTTACTTCCGGATCAAGTATTGCAAACTGCGGAAATACCAACGGAGATGCAAAATTCAGTTTCTCACGGGTTTCGGCACGTGAAATAACAGAACGCTCATTCATTTCGGAACCGGTAGCCGATAATGTCAATACGACACCCAGTGGCAATGCTTTCTTAATCACACCGCCTTTGGATAAAATATCCCAAGGTTCGCCTTCATAATAATAAGCTGCGGCAATGAACTTGGTGGCATCGATAACCGAACCGCCTCCTACTGCCAGCAGAAAATCAATATTTTTCTTTTTAACGACATCAACGGCCTTCATGCAGGTTTCATAATGCGGATTGGCTTCGATTCCTGAAAATTCAGTTACTTCAAAACCATTCAATGCATTTGTCACCTGGTCATAGATTCCGTTTTTCTTAATACTTCCGCCTCCATAGACCATTAACACTCTACTTCCGGCAGGAATCAAGGCGGATAAACGTGCAATTGTACCTTTCCCGAATACAACTCTTACAGGATTAGCAAACTCAAAATTATTCATTGCGTTATTTCGAATTAAAACCTCTCAATTTGATTTCGGTAAGAATCTTCTTCGTATTCAGCGGGAAGTCTCCATTCATAATCCAGGAATAATATCCGGGGTCTGTTTTCAGAACTTCTTCCACCAACTTTCCTTTGTATTTACCAAAGTTAATGACTTCTTTGCCATCTTCATTGTAGATCATGCGGCCGGCAAAATCAACATTGTTGGTAAAACTGGAATATTTGGATAAGAAGTCAATATCATTCTGCAAATCGTCCGGATAACGGTCTAACTGAGCTTTCAGAATCTCATAAGTCGCCATTGTATCGGCCTCTGCCGTGTGAGCATTTTCGAGGCTTTTGTCACAATAAAACTTATAGGCTGCAGATAATGTACGTTGCTCCATCTTATGAAAAATGGTCTGCACATCGACAAATTTACGTTTGTTCAAATCAATATCTACTCCGGCACGAAGGAATTCTTCTGCCAGTAGAGGGATATCAAAACGGTTGGAGTTATATCCGGCCAGGTCACAGCCTTCAATCTGTGCTGCCAGCGATTTGGCTATTTCTTTAAAGGTCGGGCAATCTTTTACATCTTCGTCCGTAATACCATGAATCGCTGTCGACTCCGGTGGAATGGGCATTTCCGGATTGATCCGTCTCGTCTTTGATTCTTCCTTGCCGTTAGGGTGAACTTTTACAAAAGAGATTTCAACGATACGGTCTTTTACTATATTTATACCCGTAGTCTCCAAGTCGAAAAAGACTATCGGGTTTTTCAGGTTTAATTGCATTTCTTATTTATTAGTCATTCAACATCATTGGCATAAGCAGCATCAGCTGGTCCTCATTCTCTTCGTTTTCAGCAGGAACAATTAAGCCGGCACGTGAGGGATCTGCCAATTCGAGAATTACTTCTTCCGAATTGATGTTACTTAATATTTCAATAAGGTAAGTTGCCTTGAAACCGATGTTCAATTCTGTTCCGTCAAACTGGCAAACAATCTTTTCTTCAGCAGAAGTGGAGAAGTCGATATCCTGTGCGGAAACCACCATTTCACTTTCCTTCAACTGCAATTTAACCAGGCTGCTTGCCGGATTAGAGAAAACAGATACACGTTTCAATGCATTCAGGAAAGAGATGCGGTCGATAGTAACCTTAAACGGATTTTCCTGTGGAATAACGCTGTTATAATTCGGATAACGACCTTCGATCAGACGACAAACCATTTCAAAGTTCGCACAGTTCACATAAGCATTGTTATCATCAAACTTGATATTAACCATTTCTGTTTCCTTACCCAGCAGGTTCTTCAGTAGGTTAGCCGGCTTTTTAGGCAAAATGAAAGAAGCTCTTTCCGGTGATTTCACTGAAAGGTTACGCAAACGAACCAGTTTATGTCCGTCTGATGCGACAAACGTCAAATCGTCTGTATGAATATCAAAATAGATACCGTTCATCACCGGACGAAGTTCGTCGTCAGCAGTTGCGAAAAGCGAGCGGCTGATGCCGTTCAGCAACATTTGTGAATCCACAATGATTGCAATTGCATTATCATTCAACGGCTTTTGGAGCGGATAAGTATCCCCTTTCTGTCCGATAAAATTATATTTACCGTTCTGGAAATGGATAAAGATTTCCAGGTTTTCGTCATTGATATCAAAAGTAAGCGGTTGTTCCGGCAGTTCCTTCAACGGATCGAGCAGAATCTTGGCAGAAACAGCGAAAAGTCCGGTACCTTTTGAATTCATCACCTCAACAGAAGTAACCAGACGTGTTTCAGCATCCGAAGCTGTTATAGTCAGTTTATTACCATCAAGGTCGAACAGGAAGCTGTCGAGGATCGGTAAAGAGTTCTTAGACGCAATAACTTTGCTGATAGACTGCAAACGGGATAACAGCGCAGTGCTGGATACATCAAATCTCATGGTTCTTAATTGTTTATATTATTAATTTTATTATTTGACAATATAGTCAGAGCATATCACAAACGCCCATACAAAAGTAAAAAAATATTTGATTAGTGAGGCTATCTTTATGTTCTTTTCAGCAGAAAGGAAAGAACAAAAAAAGAGGCCCTTCATATCGAAGAACCTCTTTTCTATATCTTTATTAGGAAAGATTATTTCGCGAAATAATCTTTTACAGCTTCATTAGGAATCATTTCTTCCTGGAAGATGTAAGCACCAGTCTTCGGAGACTTAACCATCTTAATTACTTTTGAGTAAGTACGACCGTCACCTTTCTTAAATGTTGCAACTGCTTTTTTTGCCATCGTTTAAAATCTCCTATTACTTAATTTCTTTGTGTAAAGTCATCTTCTTCAGGATCGGGTTGTATTTCATCAACTCCAATCTCTGAGTAGTATTTTTTCTATTCTTAGTAGTAATATATCTGGATGTACCCGGCATACCACTTTCTTTGTGTTCAGTACATTCCATGATTACCTGAACTCTGTTACCTTTTGCTTTCTTTGCCATTTCTTATTTTCCTCCAAATTAAGCGTTTAAATAACCTTTTTCAGCTGCTTTTTTAATTGCTGCATCTAAGCCCAGCTTATTGATAGTACGCAAGCCTGCGGCTGAAATATTCAGGCTAACCCAACAATCCTGTTCTACCCAGTAGAACTTTTTAGTAAACAGGTTAACATCAAACTTACGTTTCGTTCTTCTCTTAGAGTGAGAAACGTTGTTGCCAACCATTGCTTTCTTTCCGGTAATTTGACAAATTTTAGACATTGCTATCTTCTTTTTTTATTAACGCAATAAATTAATTACAACTCCTGCTATCTGTCTTCCCTTTCCGAACTAGCATCATGATCAGAACGAAGATTCTAATAGAGTTTCTCTCTTTACAGGGCGCAAAGGTAAAAATTATTTTTGATTATTCCACACAAAACGCCAATAAATTTCACTTATAAATACATACAAGCTTCCGTACAACAAAAATACAACTTTATTGGTTCTTGTAATAATAATAAACATAAATACTTACGTAAAAATTATGACTAGAAACTTTAAAGAAGCAGTAGAACACAGGAGAACCTACTATAACATCACCAACAGCTCTCCTATTTCGGACCATGAGATTAAAGAACTCATCGCATTCGCAGTGAAAAACGTACCTTCTGCCTTCAACTCGCAGTCGACACGAATCGTTCTTCTTTTGGGCAAAAATCATAAGAAGTTCTGGGACATCACCAAAGAAGCATTGAAAGCTATCGTTCCGGCAGAAGCTTTTGAAAAGACACTTGCCAAAATAAATACCAGTTTCGATTGCGGATATGGCACCGTCTTGTTCTTTGAAGATATGGAAGTGGTTGAAAATTTGCAGAAAGCATTTCCCAGCTACAAGGATAATTTCCCTGTCTGGTCGCAACAGACTTCTGCCATGCACCAGTTCGCTATCTGGACGATGCTGGAAGATGCCGGTTTAGGTGCTTCCCTTCAACATTACAATCCTTTAATCGATGAAAAGGTGCAAAATGAATGGAAACTCAATCCGAACTGGAAGCTTATCGCACAAATGCCGTTCGGAACACCGACCCAAAAGCCGGGTGAAAAAGAATTCAATCCCATCCAGGAACGTTTCTTTACTTTTGAATAATTTAATTTGCAGGTTATGAAATATGACATAGCCATTATCGGAGGAGGACCGGCCGGCTATACAGCTGGTGAACGGGCCGCCGAAAATGGATTAAAAACAATCCTCTTTGAGAAGAATGCCATTGGCGGGGTTTGCCTGAACGAAGGGTGTATCCCGACTAAGACATTATTATATTCAGCCAAAATACTGGATAATATAAAGAGTGCCGCCAAATACGGAATCCAGGCAGACAATGCCCCAGGCTTCGACTTGGGCAAAATTATCGCACGTAAAAACAAGACCGTCAAAAAACTGACACTGGGTGTCAAAGTCAAGCTGAACGGCAACGGCGTGACAATCATACAGGGAGAAGCTGTAATCCGGGGAGAGGAAGACGGATATATATTGATTCAGTGCGGCGAGGAAGTTTTTGCGGTAAAGAATATTTTGCTCTGTACCGGTTCGGAAACCGTCATTCCACCGATAAAAGGATTGTCGGAGATTGCTTACTGGACTTCGAAAGAAGCACTGGATGTGAAAGAACTTCCCCGGTCGATTGCTATTATCGGCGGCGGAGTAATCGGAATCGAATTCGCCTCTTTCTTCAACAGCATGGGAGTTAAAGTGAAGATTATCGAGATGATGCCCGAGATACTCGGTGCGATGGATAAGGAGATATCTGCAATGCTGCGGTCCGAATATACCAAAAAGGGCGTCGAATTCTTTCTTGAAACTAAAGTCATCGAAGTCACCCCCGATAGCGTGATTGTGGAAAAGGACGGAAAGACTGAGACAATCGAGGCCAACAAGATACTGGTCAGTGTCGGGCGAAAAGCCAACACGAAAAACCTGGGCATCGAAACACTGGGCATCGAACTTCTCCGAAACGGCATAAAGGTAAATGAATACATGCAAACCTCCCACCCTAACGTCTATGCCTGTGGGGACATCACCGGTTTTTCCATGCTGGCCCATACTGCATACCGGGAAGCGGAAGTTGCCATCAACCACTTACTGGGACACGATGACCGGATGAGCTATAAGGCTGTCCCGGCCGTGGTCTACACCAACCCGGAAGTTGCCAGCGTAGGAAAGACGGAAGAGGAATTACAGGCTGCCGGTATTATATATAATGTAGTAAAGATACCGATGACCTACTCCGGACGCTTTATGGCCGAAAACGAATCGTTCGCCGGACTGTGCAAACTAATAACGGATACCGACGACCGTATTATCGGTTGCCATCTTCTGGGAAATCCGGCTTCCGAAATCATTATTGCCGCCGGCATAGCCATCGGGAACGGCTTTACCACCGAAGAATTCAAAAAGAACATCTTCCCCCACCCGACAGTCGGGGAAGTCATCCACGAAAGCTTATATTTATAATGCTTTGCATTCATAACACCCATACAGACGCCTGGTTCAATCTTGCCGCAGAAGAATACCTCTTAAAGAATTTCTCAGAAGATATCTTCATGTTGTGGCAGAATGAACCGGCTGTCGTTATCGGCAAATACCAGAATATCCGGGCAGAAACGGATATCGAATATGCCCGGCAAAAACGAATCAGGCTGGCACGCCGTTATTCCGGTGGCGGTGCCGTTTATCACGATATGGGAAACCTGAACCTTACTTTCATCGAAAACAGCAATCAGATACGTTCTTCCGTATTCACCGAAAGTATTATCCGCTTTCTGGAACATTACGGACTACATGCCCGTTCCGACGAAAGGCAGGGGCTGACAATCGACGGCCTGAAAATTTCCGGCAGCGCGCAAGCTATCCATAAACGGAGAATGCTGCATCATGCCACGCTCCTTTTCTCCACAGACTTGGAGATACTCGACCGGGCCCTCCAGCCTTCTCCCGAATATACCGGCGGGGAAGTTACGACACATCCTTATTACGTTCCATCAGTAAAAAGTCCGGTAACCAACCTGTCAGACAAGCTGCCTATCCCCGTTTCCATCGACGAATTCAAACTGTCTTTGTCCGATTATTTCTCCTGCGAAAACACCTCTTGCGACCGATACGAATTCACCTGCCACGACCTGGAAGAAATCCGGTTGTTAAGGAATAAAAAATATGCTGACGTAAACTGGATTTTCAATACTTACACCCTGTAATATAGAACTTTCACCCACCCTTCCTTGTTCCATTATAACAATAGAATAAACCCGGACACGTCCGTTTGATTTATTCATCCGGCGGTAAACAAAAAGATAAAAGTTAATTATATTATGGCTACATTTGAAATAAAAATGCCCAAACTGGGCGAAAGCATTACAGAAGGAACGATTATCTCCTGGTCTGTAAAAACCGGCGACTCTATCAATGAGGACGACGTACTCTTTGAAGTAAGCACAGCCAAAGTCAGCGCGGAAATCCCCTCTCCCGTTGCCGGGAAAGTCCTTGAAATATTATTCCAGGAAGGCGACACCGTTGCGGTAGGCACAACCGTTGCCATCATCGGACTCGAAGGCTCGGAAGATGATACGGATAATGATACAGCCGGTCATACGACCATTCCCGAAAAAGAATCTGCTGAAACACCGGCAAATAACAAGAACATACCTTCCGCCGCCCCCGTCCCTAAAGCACAGGTCGCCAAAGAAGACGAAAGATGGTATTCACCCGTCGTACTTCAGATGGCACGCAACGCTAATCTATCGCAGGATGAACTGGACCGGATTCCCGGAACCGGCTATATGGGGCGCCTGAGTAAAAAAGACATGAAAGATTATCTCTCGGGAAAGAAAGATGCGACAATGATAACGCAATCCCAACCAGCTTCACAGACTGTAACTGAAAGTAAACCGGCTCCGGCTTCACAGGCCAAACCGGCACAGACAAGTCCGGCATCTTCCACTCCCGCTTCACAAGTAATATCTTCCGCCCCGGTATCAGCCGGCAGCGAAGACAAGGTAATGGAAATGGACCGTGTAGGCAAGATTATCGCCGACCATATGGTTATGTCGAAGAACGTATCGCCCCATGTGACAACTGTCGTGGAAGTAGATGTCACCAAACTGGTTCAATGGCGCTCACGCAACAAGGAGGCATTCCGGAAACGGGAAGGCATCAGCCTGACTTATATGCCAGCCATTACGGAGGCAACAGCAAAAGCCTTGTCCGAATTTCCTCAGGTAAACGCCTCCGTCAACGGCTACCAAATCATTCTGAAGAAACATATCAATGTAGGAATCGCAGTCTCGCTGGATGACGGGAATCTGATTGTCCCGGTTGTTCGCGACGCCGATAAGCTGAACCTGAACGGCCTGGCTGTCGCCATAGACACTCTGGCAAACAAGGCACGCGATAACAAGCTCGCGCCGGACGATATTCAGGGAGGCACCTTCACAATCACGAACTTCGGAACATTCAAGAACCTGTTCGCTACACCAATCATCAACCAGCCCCAGGTTGCTATCCTGGGAGTCGGTATATAGAGAAAAAGCCGGCGGTCATCGAAACACCGGAAGGCGACACCATCGGAATCCGGCATAAAATGTACCTGTCCCTGTCATACGACCACCGTCTTATCAACGGTGCTCTGGGAGGTGCTTTTCTCCGCCGCATTGCCGATTATCTGGAAAACTGGAGTCTTTAATAATTAAATCAATTAAACATGAAAAAGTACGATATAAAAAATACGGATAAAGAAACACTGAAAAAGTGGTTCTATCTGATGACACTCGGCCGGGCTCTCGACGAAAAGGCCCCTGCCTACCTGCTGCAATCGCTAGGCTGGTCGTATCATGCTCCCTACGCCGGACATGATGGGATTCAGCTTGCGGTCGGGCAGGTTTTCAAAAAGGGAGAAGATTTCCTGTTCCCTTATTACCGTGACATGCTCACCGTTCTATCGGCAGGAATGACTCCCGAAGAAATTATACTCAACGGCATCTCCAAGGCGACCGACCTGACTGGCGGAGGCCGCCACATGTCCAACCATTTTGCAAAAACAGAATGGAACATCGAAAATATATCCTCCGCAACCGGTACACATGATTTGCATGCTGCCGGCGTCGGGCGTGCCATGGTTTACTACGGGCACAAGGGGGTTGCCATCACTTCCCACGGTGAATCGGCCACTTCCGAAGGCTTCGTCTATGAAGCAATCAACGGCGCCAGCACTGAACGCCTGCCGGTCATTTTCGTTATTCAGGATAACGGATATGGCATTTCTGTCCCGAAAGAAGACCAGACCGCCAACCGCAAGGTTGCCGACAACTTCTCGGGGTTCAAGAACCTGAAGATTATCCATTGCAACGGCAAAGACGTCTTCGACTCCATGAATGCCATGACGGAGGCCAAAGAGTATGCCCTCAACCGTACGCCGGTCATCGTACAGGCCAACTGCGTACGTATCGGTTCGCATTCGAACTCGGACAAACATACGTTATACCGCGATGAAAACGAGCTGAATTATGTAAAGGCGGCAGACCCTCTGTATAAGTTCCGCCGCATGCTTCTCCGATATAAACGTTTCACCGAAGAAGAGTTAAAGGAGATAGAAGACAAAGCAAAGAAAGACCTGTCCGCAGCCAACCGGAAAGCGCTTGCCGCTCCCGACCCTGATCCTGCCACGGTTACCGATTTTGTCTTGCCCGAACCTTATATTCCCCGGAAGTATACAGATGGCATACCACACGATGAAAAGGGAGAAAAAGAAACATTGGTCACCGCCATCAACAAGACGCTGAAAGCGGAGTTCCGGTACAATCCGGACACGTTCATCTGGGGGCAGGATATTGCCAATAAAGAAAAAGGCGGCGTCTTCAACATCTCGAAAGGGATGCAGCAGGAGTTTGGCGACGCCCGCGTCTTCAACGCTCCGATTGCCGAAGACTATATCGTCGGCACGGCCAACGGCATGTGCCGTTTCGACCCTAAAATACATGTCGTGATAGAAGGTGCCGAATTTGCCGATTATTTCTGGCCGGCAGTCGAACAGTATGTGGAATGTACCCATGAATACTGGAGAAGCTACGGACAGTTCACGCCCAACATCACGCTCCGTCTGGCTTCGGGCGGATACATCGGCGGCGGCCTGTATCATTCGCAAACGATAGAAGGGGCACTGACGACCTTGCCGGGTGCACGAATCGTTTACCCTTCATTTGCCGATGATGCCGCCGGCCTGCTCCGGACAAGCATGCGTTCGAAAGGGTTTACCCTCTTCCTCGAACCGAAGGCTTTATATAATGCGGTGGAAGCCTCGACCGTGGTTCCCGATGACTTCGAGGTTCCTTTCGGCAAGGCACGCATCCGCCGCCCGGGAGACGATATGAGCATTATCACTTACGGCAATACCACGCATCTCTGCCTCAACGTTGCCGAACGGTTACAACGGGAACATAACCGGAATGTCGAAGTTATCGACCTCCGCTCCCTGATACCGTTAGATAAAGAGACTATTTTCGAATCTGTCAAGAAGACAAGCAAAGTCCTGATTGTGCATGAAGACAAGGTCTTCTCCGGTTTCGGGGCGGAAATTGCCAGTATGATCGGCGCCGAACTGTTCCAATACCTCGATGCTCCGATACAGCGCGTCGGCTCCCTCTTCACGCCCGTCGGATTCAACCCGATACTCGAAAAGGCAATCCTGCCGAATGAAGAGAAGATTTATAAGGCGGCTAAAGAATTGTTGGATTACTAAAAAAGCAAACGAATAATGAAAAAAATAGGATTATTTTACGGAACCGCGACAGCTAAGACTGCTGCTGTCGCCAAAAAGATAAAGGAAGCGTTCGGAGGAGATATCGTCGATATCATTCCTGTCGAACAATCCGATGAAAAGGAGTTTAATGCATATGAATATATCATCGCTGGCTCTTCCACCTGGTTCGACGGTGAATTGCCGACCTACTGGGACGAGACGCTTCCCGAACTTACCGGTCTCGACCTGACCGGCAAGAAGGTCGCCCTCTTCGGATTGGGAGACCAGAAGAAGTATCCGGATAATTTCGCCGATGGAATCGGCATTTTAGCAAAAGCCTTCACCGACCGGGGAGCCACCCTGGTTGGAAGAACGTCGCCGGAAGGATACCATTTCAACCGATCCGGTGCACTGCAAAACGGGCAATTCCTCGGATTGATACTGGACATAGAGAACCAGTCCGATAAAACCGATGAAAGAGTCCGGAAATGGGTCGGACAGCTAAAAACCGAGTTTGAGAAGGGTGCCCCTTCTTCCGACGAAGAATTTAACTGCTGATCGTTCCTCGTCAAGAAATACGATAGTTCCACCGCCAATCTTCCGGCGACATCTTAAAGCGTCGCCGGAAAACCCGGAACAGGCCGCTGGGACTATAACCACAACGCTGTGCCACCGCCCGTATTTCAGATTTACTATGTGCCAGCATGTATTTGGCCATCTCCAACGAATAGTCTTCGATAAACTTCGCGACCGACGTACCGGCCAGCACTTTTATCGCACCGTTTAAATCGGAGACGCTCACTTCAAGTTCCTTGGCATAATACTCCACAGGAAGCGCCCCTCCGGCATGAAGCAACGGCATAAAATGATCGATAAACGTATTGCCGCTCGGACGATAACCGGGAACAATAGCAGGAAGGCCCATCCAGCGCTCTTCTTCGGTTGCCGGACGAGGGTCGATGCTTACAAACAGTTTGGTGACTGATATGGTAGGAAATTTATGGCTCATGCGTTGTTCTTTTAAAGTTACGCAGGTAAAGATAAGGGATAAAAAGCGGAGAAACAAGTCCGGACAAATAAAAATATTGCCAAGCTGATTAGCGCGGCAATTTCGGAATCCTACAACAGTGCCGACTTATTCAAAAAGGCATTTTCCGCCAACTTCAAAAATGCCAAACTATTTAACGAGGCACTGCCGTGGATCTTCAATATTGCCGCGCTAATCAGCCTGGCAATATATACATTATATTTCTTCTTCTGAAGCCTTATAAAATCCTATCTCCGATAGTTGTGGAATATCCCTCGACCCGTTTATAATAATCCGAGCCTTGTTGCAACGTACGGGAGCAAAGCGGAGAATCCGTTTATATCCGACCGTAGTCCCTTCTGCCACCGTTTGCCATCCGTCACTTGTCAGGCATTCCAGCGCAAAACGTTCGATACGTTGTCCTTCTGTGATATTCTCCTGCAAAAGGAGCCGGTCGAATACCTGTTCGTCCTTAAAAGAGATTTCGAGCGTATTGGCTTCTCCGGAACTCTGCCAGTAAGTCTTCAGGTCGTTATCCGTCAGTTCGGCAGTTTTACCGGAAGACAGGATGGCATTCTCCAGCAGGTTCTTTTCAAACGTCTTTCCCAATATCCGTTGCATATTTTTCAGGGAGGAAATATCGTTTTCGTGGATCAGACCGCGTTTGTCGGGAGGCAGGTTCAGGAGCAGCAGCGAGTTCTTCCCGACCGAACTATAATAAATATCTATCAACTTCTGAGGCGTTTTCACCGAAGAATCTTCCGAGGCATGGTAATACCAACCCGGGCGGATGGAGACATCGACTTCCGAAGGATACCAAATCGCTCCCTTCGCATCCGTCAGTAAAGAACGGCTTCCCAAATCCTGCGCCATTTTATCTCCTTCCGGTAAGAATGTACCGCTACCCGCCTCTTGCTGCGAAGATTCGGCAATGGCATTCAGGCTGGATACAGCGGCAGGCAAAACGCTCCATTCGGTATCGCGACCGTAACCGCTTTCCGTCCCGACCCATCTCACGTCAGGCCCCATAACGGCAATGACAGCCTGCGGCTGCAAGCGTCGAATCTCTGCATAATAGCGCATAAAATCATACTCCTGCTTTTTCCCGTTCGGGCCTTCACCACAGGCACCGTCGAACCAGACTTCGTCTACACGACCATATTGCGTCAGCAATTCCGTCAGTTGGTTGACAAAATAATCATTATATTTTTCCGTGCCATAATCCGGATGATTCCTATCCCAGGGAGACAGATAGACGGCAAACTTCAAGCCGTATTCCTTGCAGGCATCCGCCACATCGCGGACAAGGTCTCCTTTCCCCTCTTTCCAGGGAGTGGAAGCCACCGAAAAATCGGTATAGGCCGAAGGCCACAGGCAGAATCCGTCATGATGTTTACAGGTCAGCAGGATCATCTTCATTCCGGCCTCTTTCGCCGTCCGTGCCCACTGTCGGGCATCCAGTTCAGTCGGGTTGAAGACGGAAGGGTCTTCTTTCCCCGTCCCCCATTCCACATCGGTAAAGGTATTCACGCCGTAACAGATAAAACAGGTAAATTCCATCTTCTGCCATTCCAATTGCCGCTCGGAAGGTACGACATGGGCCGCCAGACGTGCTTTTTCATCTGCGGAAGCATTTTCTGGAAATAAACAGGAAGTTATATATATTTCTTTTTGCCCGTCGGCATTGCTCCCGCCCTGCTGCCGTCCGCAACCGAGAAACAACAAAGATAGCATCACGCATCCGGCACACAGATTTCCTACTATTGTTTTCATGATATTACAATTAGATTAAGTGAAGGCAAAAATAGATATTCTTTTTCACACCTTAATTGTACAATCAGAGACTATTATTGTATAATCTTATTACTGAAGGGCATAAAAACGGGCTGCCCTAAAATCACTTTCCAGGCAACCCCTCCTTTGTTGTACGAAAAATAAAAAACAGTGGGCTATTCTCTTCCGCCCCCCAAAGCCCTGTAGAGATTAATCACGCTTTGTATCTCAGTAACTGCTTCCAGGGACGTGATTTGCTTGTCCAGCAAGAAACTCTTTTCGCGGCTGGACAAGCAGTCAGGGCGTCATTTACCTCGCTTCCGGCATTCAGCAACGATTGCTGGAAGGCAAGAGCCGCCTCTTCCTGTTGCAGCTTGGTAATCTTGTACTGGGCGATAATCTCCCCACGGGCAAACAGTGGCTGTGTCAGCGAACCTACTGCCAAAGCCAGGAACTTGCCCGGGTTTACAATCATCGAACCGGCATTGTTCGTCCATCCCGCGTAATAAGCCGCCTCCATCTGCGATACGGCTGATTCGTTGGACAAGCCGGCTTTCATCAGGGCACCATTGGAACTAATCAACGAAACAGCCATCGAGCATATCAAACACCGCCTGAAACACTCCGACAAATCCATCAAAGAGATAGCAGAAGAGTTCAACTTCCCCAACCAATCCTTCTTCGGCAAGTTTGTAAAAGCTCACACCGGCATGTCCCCCGCACGTTATCGTGATGCGAGGGTAGAATAGTTTGTTGTTTTTTCTTATATTTGCTGAGTAATAACCTTTGAACACTATTAAACAGAAAATCATGAAAGAATTTGAAGAAGCACTAGTTTGCAAATGTAAGAATGAGAGAATACCGGAAGAATTCAATTACTTCGGAAAAGTCATTGGCGAATGGGACCTCGACTGGAATGACCGCCTCAATACCTCCACCCCACGCCGTGTGAAAGGCGAATGGATATTTTCCTGGGTACTTGACGGTATGGCCGTACAAGACGTTTTCATTGTCCCTTCAAGAGCCGAGCGGCTCATTGATATTCAGCCCGACGCCGCCTACGGAACCACCATCCGCCTGTTCAACACCGAAAGACAAGTCTGGGAAATATTCTACGGATGCCCCGAAGAATGCGCACGTCTCGAAGCACGCAAGGAAGGTGACGAAATCATCCTCACTGAAATAACCTCAAAAGCTATGAAATGGATTTTCTCCGATATCACCGATAATTCATTCACCTGGCGCAGCATCGCTAAAAGCCCTGCAGGAAATTGGATTACACTCGCAAGAGTCTACGCTACCCGCAAAAAGAAATAAAAACAGTAATCTTTCATAATAACGAATGGCATGCAAATTAAAATTATTTATTCAATCTGCATGCCATCCATTATTTCTCATACTTTAGTTCTGCGCCCGGTACTCGTTCGGAGAAGTTCCTACGCATTTCTTGAAAAGACGGGTGAAATGCTGCGGATACTTAAATCCCAGTTCATAAGCTATTTCGCTGATAGAACGGCTGGTGTCGAGCACCTTTTCCTTCGCCATGTCAATCAACATCAACTGTATATGTTCCTGAGCCGATTTGCCTGTTTCCTTTTTAATCAGGTCGCCCAGGTAATTTGCGGAAAGATGTAACTGGTCTGCACAATATTGCACGGACGGCAACCCAATCTCTTGTGGCTTATCCGACAGAAAATAGTCGTTCAATATCTTCTCAAACTTCGACAATGTATCTT
Organism: Parabacteroides sp. AM58-2XD; assembly: GCF_003463685.1. Lineage (NCBI taxonomy): Bacteria > Pseudomonadati > Bacteroidota > Bacteroidia > Bacteroidales > Tannerellaceae > Parabacteroides > Parabacteroides sp. AM58-2XD. The sequence continues at coordinate 2,536 of NZ_QSDP01000046.1, read as the reverse complement.
TATTTACGTTCTCGCGGGTAATGAACTGGCGGTCATAGAAGCGCAAGCAGTAGTTGAGCAACAGTTCGATATTGGAAACAATCAGCATCCGGCTGTGTTTATCGATCCCCCTAGAAAGTTCCAGTTCTATATTCTTCAGGCAATCGATTACGATTTGCCGCTCCTGTTCCGACAAGTGGAGAGCCTCATATACTTCATAGGAGAAGAAATTATAATTCTTTATATTGCGTCCGAGTGTCGTCCCCCGAATCAAATCCGGATGAAACAACAACGCCCATCCTTTCGGCTTTATCACCTCTCCGTCATTCGACACACCGACTACCTGGCCCGGACCCGTGAAAACCATCGTGCCTTCCTGGTAATCATAATAATTACGTCCGTATTGCAAGTCGCCGCATTTTACCTCTTTCAGGAAGACTGCATAAAAGCCGTAACTCATCCGGGCACGTTTTATACCCGCTACTTTCGAGAAGTCGATCACGCTAACCAGCGGGTGCAACGTTTCCTGCCCTATCCGGTCATTATACTGGCAGATATGATCCATTTTTTCTATTTCAGCCATAGTCTTTCCTTTTAAATGTTTCAGTACAAAGTTAATAGATTTTTGTTATATCAGTCAAACTTCGACTATTTTACAGCTTCCGTATATTCCTCATCAGTCACTTCGCCAAGCCATTCCGCACTGTTTTCGCTTACCTTCGGAGTGATTCCGATATGTGTAAAACGGCTGTCGAGTGCAGCACCATGCCAGTGGACGGTATTGGCCGGAATATTTACCACATCGCCCGGTTGCAGACGTTGGGCCGGTTTGCCTTTTTCCTGGTAATAGCCGACTCCTTCAGTACAAAGCAGGATTTGTCCTACTGCGTGGGAATGCCAGTTGTTGCGGGTGCCGGGGGCGAAAGTTACATTATAAATGTTACAATCATATTCCGGTTGTGTGGAAAGCATCTTCAGCCAGGCATCGCCGCTGAAGTTAGCAGTAATAGGATTGCCCAGTCCCAATACCGGTTCTTTTACCTGAGTTTTATCTTCCATTGTTTCTACTGTTTGATTATTTCCGTTATTGTTTTTACTGTTGCACACATTCACTGCAAAGAGTGCCATGCAAATCAGGATAATTACTGAATTATTTTTCATACGCTTCCTTATTTAATGGTATTTTATCATCTTCCTTTCGATGTTGCAAAAATAAGGAAACAGTGACAACCAGACTGTAGACGGATTACAGATATTTATACCCAAATTACGGATTACCATTGGGATAATAACACACGTCGACAGATTATTCTACCATCCCCTTGTCGATACCAAACTTCTCATCCGTCTGGCATTTCCCGGCAGGTTCCACATGTACTAGAATATCATATACATTATCTATCGAGTTTTCAATACTTTTCTCTACGGCATCGGCAATTTCATGGGCTTGCATAAGTGTCATCTGTGGATCCACTTCTATGTCGAGGGTAATATTATACAGGTTTCCTATCATCCTCGACCTAACCCGGTGTGGATTACCTGCACCAGGCACCTTCTCTACAGCTTCAAATATCTTATTATATACATTGACATCTTTCACGCCATCCATCAGTTCCACATTCGAATCCATAAAGATGCTGACAGATGATTTAATAATGAAGAGACTTATTATCAACCCGGTAATTGAATCAAGTATCGGCAGTTTAAATATAAAAGTAAATATCAACCCCAATAAAACCCCGGATGAAATAACAACATCATTACGCATATTGATAGCATTTGCCGTCAGCATGGAACTATTGATTTTCTTCCCTTGTTTATACTGATATAACGCCAGCAGAAGTTTGCCGGCAATAGAAAAAACAGTAACATATATAGCAATAGCAGACGGTATCTCTTTTGCCTCGTCCGAAAAAATACTTTCAACAGACGACAACAGCATCTGTACACCGGCATAAAATATCACGAGTGACAGAATCTTCGTCGCAATACTCTCCGCTTTCTCATAGCCGAACACATACTTTTTAGAAGGTGGCCGACTCATAATACGCGCCGTAAAAATCATCACAACAGAAATAATTACATCTGTCGCCGAGTCAATGCCGTCCCCCAATACGGCTAAACTGCCAGCCAATAAACCTACAATAATTTTCGATACGGAAAGCACAGCGTTACCAATCGTGCTTATCCATGATGTTCTTATCAATATTTTCTCCCGTGACATATCTTAGCCTTATTAAGTAAATAGATTTTACAAACAGGGGATAAATATAAGCATAATATATCTGTCCGCACAGCCAAACGAAACAACTATTTTTCCTTATTGGTTTTAATTTACCTCAATTTTTCAACACATCCTGTTTCCCAGCTACTTATCAGGTATAAAACCTTATGAAAACCCATTCCTGCATTCTTTACCTTTACAAGGTTATTGTATTTTTTATATCATTAGATAAGAGAAAAGATTCAAATAAAATCAGCCATAAAACAAATCGGGATATAGTATATAAACAAATAGCTATCAATATATTACAATAAAAACGAATGACTAAAATAA
>NZ_QSDP01000045.1:0-50385 GCF_003463685.1 Parabacteroides sp. AM58-2XD | reverse complement strand
GTCCGGTCTGAAACCGAACAGAACTTTTAATACTAAACTTATCAAAGAACTCTTTGGCATAGTGGCAGAAGCCGCTTAGCCGATATGTTGAATTTTTAACGGACTATTAAAGAAAAAGAAGTATTATTTAATGGCACTGGCGAGCTTGCTGATGGCCGTTTGCAGTGAAGATATGGAAACGTCCGGTCCGGACGAGGGAAACGGCGGGAAAGACGGCAGGGAACTGACCTTCCTGTTTTCGGGAACAGCACGGGGTTACGTCCCTTACACAAAAGCTGAGGGAGGCATTGCCTCGAATGCGGAAAACGAATTGAGTACGCTTGATATATATGTGTTCGGTGAGGACTCGCTGAGTAGCGCGGATCCCAAACCGGTTGTATTGGAAGAAATCCTGCGAAGTGGTGCGGACGCTGCTGTTGCAGCCAATACATTTGCGCTGACGACTTCGGGGAAAGATAACCTGGTGACTATTTCCGTCGGGGAGGAAAAGAAAAAGAAATTTTATTTTGTAGCGAATGCACGCGGCCAACTGTCTTTGGCTGATGTGCAACTGCATAAGACAGACACGGCTTCGTTTAAGGAAAAACTCGGTAACTCGCAGAAAGACCTGATAGCCTGCCCGATGTTGATGAGCGGAAGTTGCTCAACAGATCGCATTGAGTAATGCTCCCGGACAGGGCCCATTGTTTGCCGGTAGTGAGTGGGACGCTGCCGAGCGGGTATAATTGCCGTTGATCGACTTCTCGACAGTGAGTGGTTCGAATGCCGGGGTTGCTCCGGGTGTGTTCTATCTGTATCCTACGAATAAGACAACGGAAGAGATTAAATTCAATCTGATCGGTCATAGTTCGAGTAGTGAGGATACACAGGTTGTTCCGGTTAAGTTCTTTGATATACAGGGTGCTTCGGTCAGTATTCAGGCCAATCACCGGTATACGGTGCAGGTCGACCCGGCAGGTCGGGGCAGTTTGACTGCCACATTGAAAGTCGAAGACTGGCTTGTGGGCGATACGATGGATGTTCAGACGGATTGGGGAACGATTGGGCTGAGTTGTGAGGATGCCCTTTAAAGATAATAGGCTTACATTCGAGGCGGAAAAGGCGGCGGATGCGGACATTCCAATTACATTGTCTGTCGCTTGTGATGGTGTGGGAATTGGAAAAGGACGGAACTCAGGATTGGCTGGAAGCAAAAGTCGTTACAGGTGAGGGCGGAGTCACTAATTCATTTACCGTTCAAATACTTACAACTAATTATTCAGCCGAACAGCGTCAGGGTGTTATAACCGTTGTAAATAAAAACCAACCGTCTGTTCGTCAGTCGTTAATTGTCGTTCAGAAAGGAAATGAACAGGCTGCAATCACATTCTCAGCCGACCTTTCGTCGATTGGGGGAGCCTCGCTGATTGGGAATGTCTTGAAGATGCCGGCAAGCCAAAAGGAAGCTATAACGGTTCAGGTTGCGACCGGTATTTCCGATTGGAAGCTAAAGGGCGGTTCATATACGGGACTGGCTGTAAGTAAAACCGAAGTTGGACTTTCTATTACTCCAACGGAAAACAAAAGTACAAACAGCCGTACAAATACAATTACGCTAACAGACGGGAGGAGTTGTATTTAAAAGGGGAGACTTCCGATAAAAAACATCGCTTTCAACGAAAGTGGTTTCTGAAGTAGTGGTCACCGTATGTAATATCATCGAATTGTCTAATCATTATAAATAAGAAGCAGATATGGCTACAGTAAAATTGGGATATACACCAACCCATTCCGGAGAAGTGCTTAAGGATGAAATAGAATACCGTAAAATTTCACAGCGGCAACTGGCACAACAGATAGGTATACCCTACAAAGCTCTAAATGACCTGTTGAATGGGCGACGTTCGTTGACCACTGCGACAGCTATGATGCTAGAAGTGGCGCTGGACATCCCTGCTGATTCACTGATGCGCTTGCAACTGAAATATAATATGCAGCAAGCTAGTAACGATCAAACGTTTATGGAGCGTCTAAACCAAATACGTAAGTTTGTCGCTTTGTTGTAAGGCGGTATTTGTATGAGAGAAATATAAATAAAACAGCCGCAAATTTCAGGATAAGAGATTTGCGGCTGTTTTATATATTGATCAGAAATGATTAATTCTGTTCTTTCAGGATCACATCGTGTGCACCACCTTCTACGATACTTGTAGAAGAGACCAGTGTGATCTTTGCATTTTTCTGTAAATCAGGAATTGTGATGGCTCCGCAGCTACACATAGTAGCTTTGATTTTACCTAATGTCAGATTGAGGTTGTCTTTCATTTTTCCTGCATAAGGCACGTAGCTGTCTACTCCTTCTTCAAACTTCAGTGAAGCGGTGCCTCCCATATCGTAGCGTTGCCAGTTCTGGGCACGGTTTGAACCTTCACCCCAGTATTCTTTTACGAAGTTATTGCCGATGCGCAGTTTCTTTGTAGGAGACTCGTCGAAACGGGCGAAGTAACGTCCCATCATCAGGAAGTCGGCACCCATTGCCAGGGCAAGTACCATATGGTAGTCATGTACCAGGCCGCCGTCGCTACAGATAGGAACATAAATACCGGTCTGTTCTTTATATTCGTCACGCGCCTGGGCGACATCGATCAGGGCAGTAGCTTGTCCGCGTCCGATACCTTTCTGTTCACGGGTAATACAGATAGAACCGCCACCGATACCTACTTTGATGAAATCGGCTCCGGCTTTTACCAGATATAAGAAACCTTCTCTGTCTACCACGTTTCCGGCACCAACCTTAACTTTATCGCCATATTCTTTTTTGATCCATTGCAATGTTTCGCATTGCCATTCGGAGTAACCGTCGGAAGAGTCGATACATAATACATCTACACCGGCTTCGACCAATGCGGGAACACGCTCCATATAGTCACGGCTATTGATACCGGCACCAACCAGCAACTTCTTATCTGCACCGGAAAGTTCGTTCGGGTTTTCGCGGTGGTTGTCATAATCCTTGCGGAATACGAAATAGGCCAGATTTTGATCCTTGTCTATGATAGGAAGTGTATTCAGTTTATGATCCCAGATGATCTGGTTGGCTTCTTTCAACGAGATGCCGACTTCGCCGACGATCAGTTTGGAGAAAGGAGTCATGAACTCTTTTACTTTGGTGGAAAGATCGTCTTTTTCGGCCCGATAGTCTCGGCTGGTAACCAATCCCAGCAGTTTACCGTTAGGAGTTCCGTCGTCGGTAATACCGATGGTGGAATGTTCTGTCTGATTAACCAGGTCGATAACGTCGGCCAATGTGTTTTCGGGAGTCAGGTTAGAGTCGCTGGTGACAAAACCTGCTTTGAACTTTTTCACTCTTCTGACCATCTCTGCCTGGCTGGCGATTGGCTGTGAACCGAAAATGAATGAAAGACCACCGTTACGGGCCAGTTCGATAGCCAGCTCAGGACCGGATACCGATTGCATGATTGCCGAAACAAACGGGATATTTAATTCAATAGGAGACTTCTCGCCGACATTGTGTTTGACAAGTGATGTTTTCAGTGAAACATTTGTGGGCACACATTGTTTGGTGGTCAAACCGGGAATAAGCAGGTATTCTCCGAAGGTTCTAGATACATCGTTTAAGTAAACTGCCATATGATTAATATTTACAGGATGAATTTTTGTGCAAAAGTACTGAATTCTGTTCAGATATGTTTTCATTTAGGTGCATTTTTCATACTAATTAAAGGACTATTGTCTGAGGAAGGGAGGCATCGGAACTTTTTCAGCGGATGGAATGTTATATATGTGAATTAAGGAGGAGGAATATTTTATGAAAATGGTAGTAGATAAGGCGAACTCTCGTGGATATGCAAATCATGGTTGGCTAAAACATATCATACATTTAGTTTTGCAAATTATTACAATCCCAAAAGGGTACATTTCGGGATGTTGCGTGTGTTGAACGATGACACGGTTGCTCCGAGCGAAGGCTTTGACACACATCCGCATAAGAATATGGAAGTGATATCCATACCGCTGAATGGCTATCTGCGTCATGGCGACAGTATACAGAACAGTGAGACCATTACCCCGGGTGATATCCAAGTGATGAGTGCCGGTACAGGTATTTTCCACAGTGAATTTAATGACAGTGCCGAACAGCAGCTTGAATTTTTGCAGATATGGGTTTTCCCTCGTGAGGAAAATACAAAACCGAAGTATAATAATTATGATGTACGTTCTTTACTGAAGAAGAATGAGTTGTCGTTGATCCTTTCGCCTGACGGTGAAACACCGGCTGCGATCAACCAGGATGCCTGGTTCTCGATAGGTGAACTGGATGCGGGGCAGATTAAGGAGTATAAACTTCATAAGAAGGGTACAGGCATTTATCTTTTCGTTATCGAAGGAGAAGTGGAAGTGAATAACACAGTGCTTTCCAAACGGGATGGTGCCGGTTTTTATGAAACTGACAGTATTACGATAGAAGTGCTGAAAAATTCCCGGATCTTATTGATGGAAGTTCCGATGAATTGATAGTATCTGATCTTTTGGGTGAATATAAATCTGAAAGAGTCTGAAGGAGGTATGTCAGGAATGGCACACCTCCTTCTATTTTTTAGTAGTCCCTGTCAGACAGGAAATCGATCATCCGCAGGATGGCCCGGCTACAGGCCGGACAGAAGGGGGCATAATCACGCATCATACAATGGTCCATCGGGCGATAGATACCTTTGGATATGTAACCGCCTCCTTCAAATACACCGGGGTTGTCTTTATGCGCATCGTCCAGTGGGGTGGGTACCGGAGTTTTGGCAGGCAAAAGGTCTTTCCATTTGCTGTCGAAATCGACCAATGTGGTGATATTGGGCTCCCAGGGTTCGTATTTCAGATTGTAGAAATCCTGATAGGCGACTTCGGAGGAAAAATACTCGTCGGCCAGTCCGGCAAAGCTGTGTCCGAATTCATGAACGAAAACATGCTGTGTCCGCTCATTATCGGCTGTTCCCACGGCGTAGAAGTTGTACATGCCGCCCCCTCCGTAGGTGTCGGTGTTGACCAACAGGAATATAGCATCGCAGGGAACATTCCAGACTGCGTCGCGGATGGATTTCATATCCGGTGTTGTCAGGTAACGGTCTACGCCGAACGTATAATATCCTGAATTTAAGGCGGTGTTCTTATAGATGCCTTTTCCGGAGATGTCTGTTCCCCGGTCTTCCGAAATCAGGTTGACGGCCCATACATTAAAATCTTCCCGTTGTGTTGTGTACGGAGGTGTCTGGAACAACGATTCCGTGAATTTTTTAGCATCGGCAACGAATTTTTCCTGATCGTCAGCCGTATATCCTTCTGCAATAAAAACCAGGTCGACCTTCTCACTGGAGTCTCCCTTGTATTGGATTTGTGTGACTTTGTTGTCCTTGAGTTTTCCGCGATCGATAAAAATGCTGGCCGGATCGATATCCATTTTCAACAGGGGATGGAATTGCATGTCCGCCTTGTCGTGGGCTGTGATCTCAACTGTTACGGTTGCTTTCGGATAGGGAACCGAGATGCTGTTTGTCCATGCCTGTGTTTCGGTCTTGGCTTGTTCTGTGCTGCGCCACTCTTCAAAAAGCGTATTGAATCCGCGTGAATAGATTAGTTCGTTATTTGATTTGTCGTATATGTTGACGTAGTAACCTCCGTAATTGAATTTGTCAATCAGGTTTTTTACCGGGCCTCCCCATACGGGTTCTTCCCGCAACTGTTGGATAGCGGCTGCCTGAAATTGGGAATTGCCGCTTAAAGCAAAGTCGATCCGTAAACTTTTTTTGGTGAAGTGTTTGTCAAAGTCGCTTTGCGCCAGGCAAGCAAGGCTGCAAAGGCATGTTATCAGAAGCAAGGAAATTTTTGTTTTCATCTTTTGGTGCTTTATTCGGTGTGATTTATACGCGCAAATATACTATTTTTGTAGATTTGCCACTCTAAAATGTGAAAGATATGTTTACGGAAATAAGAAGAAAAGACAGAATACTCGAGAACGAACCCGCCGTCCGGTTACTGGAAGGCGGAGAGTATGGATTTCTAGCTATGGCGGGTGTGAATGGGTTCGGTTACGGCATACCGATCAGTTATGTGCTGGATAACGACGGGCATATCTATTTTCATTGTGCGCAGGAAGGATATAAACTGGAATGTTTGAAACTGAATCCGAAAGTGAGCTTTTGCGTGGTGGGGGAAACGCGGGTTATTCCGCAGCAATTCTCTACAGCCTATGAGTCGGCGATAGCTTTCGGTACAATCCGGATGGATCTGCCGGAAGAAGAGAGGTTGTTGGCTTTGCGCCTGCTGACAAAGAAATATTCTCCCGATTTTGAAGAATTAGGAGAGAAATATATTGCAAAGTCTTTTCACCGGACCAACATCCTGCGGTTGGATATTGAACATATTTCCGGAAAATGTAAACGGATTAAATAAGAAACGTATATAAATAATTAATCCCGGGAAAAAATCCCGGGATTAACCCTCTCTTAGTTATGACGGGACTTTCTTGTGCCATTTCTCTTGGCAAATCCCTTATCGCCTTTTTCCTTTTGACTAATTATATCCCTATATTTTATAACATTACCATGATCATGTAACAAAGTTCGTTTATTCGTTTTACCTTGCCAAACTTATCTGATGGATAATATTTATGAGCTGATAGACTTTGTTTATAACAGGTGGTATTTTGTTTTTAATAAATTATTTTGGTTTAATATAGTCTTTGATTTATAAAGTTTGCTTTTCTTTGTAAAATGATTCAAATCTAAATTGTGATGGGAAACTCATTAGTCGAACAGCAGCTGATAACAAATTTCTTTGTTTACTATCCCAAGGGAGGAGCCTTATACGATAGTGATGGTTTGTTGATTGCTTTAAATAAGGCAATGTGTGAAAAGTTTGCTATAACAGATTTATCAGACTTCCTTTTGAGTAATTTGTTTGAAACGACTTTTCTTTCAGATATGCAAAAGACTTATTTGCGGAATGGGAGTGTGGTCAGCCATAACCTGCCGGTCGGGTTTTCTATTATTCCCGGATTCAGTGAGGATGGAAAGATTATAGGTTACACCTTATTGCTGACCGATCCGAGTCCTAAAGAATGGGATGTTACGATGTATGACCAGAAGATGCGGGAGTTGACCGATATTTCAGAGAAGGTCGCAGAAGCTGTTCCCGACACCATCCTGTTGGTGAATGACAAACTCATTGTAGAGCGGATCATTGCCTATGCTGCCGAAACCTGCATTATCCCCGAAGCTGCCAATCGACGGATTGACGATTTACCCGGTTTTATCTATCCGGATGAAACAAAGAGGAATATGGCGATAGTTGTACAGAAATGCCTGGATACATCGGTAGTTATTAATCTGGATATGTCGATACCCGGTCACAATGCTCCTATTGTCTATTTTAAGTTACGGATGGTACCGTTGCATCATAAATATGTGGTGATTTATATCCGTAACGTATCTGAAGAAGTGGAACGGGAAAAGGAGAACAAAACATTGAGCGGTAAATTGTCAGAGAGCCGGACCATGATGGAACTGGCTTTGAAGAATAGCCATATCACGACTTATTCTTTTAACTTCCATCGTTTTCAGACTTGCGACAAGGAGCATTGTAACCATTGTTTCCAGTTTTACGGAGCCAACAATTACCTGTTGGAAAGAAACAAATACATCTGCCGTGCCTTGTCTAATCTGCGTCACCCGGATGACAGGGAAGACTTTTTCTTGTTATTCAATGAGATAAGGAATAAAAAGCTGCCTGAGTTTGCCGTTAATTTCCGTTTGAAAAATGATGAGGGCGAATATCGGAGCTATGAGGTAATAGGGAGGGCCCTGGAGTATAATGATGACGGTCAGGTTAATCTTATTGTGGGATGCATGGTGGATAACCAGAAATATATAGAATATGAGCGTACCCTGATAGATGCAAAGGAGAAGGCAGAGAATGCCGATCAGCTGAAATCTGCCTTTCTGGCAAATATGACACATGAAATCCGCACTCCGCTGAATGCCATAGTCGGTTTTTCGGACCTGTTATCTATAGAGACGGACCCGGAACTGAGAGAAACGTACATAAGCCTTATAAAATCGAACAATGAGTTGTTGCTGCGGCTGATAAATGATGTGCTGGATATTTCAAAGATAGAATCAGGCATGGTGTCTTTCGCTTATACAGACGTATATTTGCCTTCTGCTATGCGAGATATGTACAATGTCATGCAACTCAGAATGCCGGAAAATGTGGAATTGGTCCTGGATCCGTGTCCTGATATTATGATCCGGACGGATAATAACAGAATGGTGCAGATTCTTAGTAATTTACTGACGAATGCTATAAAGCATACCTCTTGCGGCTCTATCCGTTTTGGGTATACCTTGGAAGGGGATCGTGTTCATTTTTATGTATCAGATACCGGTAAAGGTATTCCGGAGAAGGAGCTGGATCATATTTTCGGCCGTTTCGTACAACTAAAAGGGGCTTATAACGGTATAGGACTGGGACTGGCTATCAGTAAAGGACTGGTGAATAAGATGGGGGGCGAAATTTCCGTTTCATCCAAAGTCGGGGAAGGATCTACTTTCCGTTTCACACTGCCTTTGGCTAACATTCTTTCATAAACTCCGTCGGTGTTTTTCCGTACTGTTTCTGGAAGCAGGTGGAGAAATAGGCCGGAGAGGAGAAACCTGTCCGGAATGCAATTTCGTTGATTCGGTTTTCCCCGTTTTTCATTAGCAGGACCGCTTGTTTCAGCCGTGCGATCTTAATGAATTCGACTGGAGATAAACCTGACAGACCTTTTACTTTCCTGTACAGGCTGGAGGTACTCATGCCCATTTCTGTTGCCAGCATTTCAACGTTCAGCGCATCGTTAGTGATATGTTCTTCCAGGTATGCGTTGAGTTCCGGAGGAAAGATCATCGACTGTAGAAACGGCCAGGCTGGTTGCCGGCGTGGAAGGTGTTTCCTTGTATGTTCTGGTCAGTACTTCCCGGCTTTTCAGCAGGTTTGCGACCTGGGCAACAAGCAACTCTATCGAAAACGGCTTTTCCATATAAGCATCGGCTCCGTTGTTCAGTCCTTTTAACCGGGATTGCAGATTATGCTGGGCTGTCAGCAGGATAAAAGGAATATGGCTGTAATTGACATCATTCTTTACTACGTTGCATAGTTCGAAACCATCCATAACAGGCATCATGACATCGCTGAGGATCAGGCTTACCGACTGGTCTTTCAGGATACAGATTGCTTCTTTTCCGTTGGCGGCTTCCCGGATGCGGTATGTTTCTGCCAGTTCTCTGGCGATAAATCGCCGCATATCTTCCTGGTCTTCTACGATCAGGATCATAGGCTTATCATCATTCTGATCGTCGTTGCTTTCCGTAATGGCGTCTTCCGTATTCTTTCCGGTTGTCAGCAGGTAGCAGTCTTCCTGTTCTTTGGGCAGAGTCAGGATAAACCGGTTCATTCTTTCCGGAGTCTGTGTGTAGTTCAGGGAACCTTTATGAAATTCGGCTAACGAACGTGCCAGAGAGAGGCCGATGCCGCTTCCCTGCTGGTGTTCTGTCTCTTTCAGGCGGTAGAAAGGGGTGAAGATGTTTTCTATTTCGCTGTCAGGGATCAGCATACCGTCGTTGGTAACGGATATGATAAATTCATTCCCGTCTTCCTGTCTCTGTAATTGCAGGGAGATATATTTGTCCGAGTATTTTATAGCATTGGTCAGCAAGTTGTTCATGATCTTGGAAAAAGCCTCCCGGTCGATGAAAGCATAGAATGATTCGTCGGGAATATCACAGGTGAATCTTTTATTCTCCTGTTCTATGACTGGCAGGAACGGTTGCAGAATAGTATGGAGCCAGAGCGTTACGTCTGTGTGTACATAATTCAGTCTGAATCCCCGGCTTTCCGTTTTCCGGAAATCGAGCAACTGGTTACTCAGGTTCAATAACTGCTGTGTGTTTTTCTCTATGATTTGCAGGTTCTCCCTGGTAGACGGATTGCCGTCTTTCGATTTGATGATCTTTTCCAAAGGGGCCTTGATTAGGGTTAGCGGGGTACGTATCTCATGGGTGATAAAGGTGAAGAACTGTATTTTTGCATCATATAGTTCTTTTTCTTTTTTGCTTTCAAACAAGTCCTGGTTTATACGGTGTTTTTCCTCCAGTTTGGCCTTTTTATAATTGTAGAAGAGGACTATGCAAATACAAATAATCACGATATAGACAAAAAATGCCCATCCGGTAGCCCAGAAGGGAGGTGTGATAATGATCTGTAACGATTGTTCGTTGTCCTGCCATAAGCCGCTGCTGTTGGTTGATTTCACTTTGAATGTGTATTCCCCCGGGGAAAGATTGGCAAAAGTTACATTTTTATTCTGGTCCATATAGTTCCAGTCTTTATCCACCCCTTCCAGCTTGTACGCATACCGGATGGCATCCGGAGAGGTATAGCTGAGAGCTACATACGACAAGGTAAATGTGGAGGCATTATAGGGCAACTTTAAAACTTTCGTGTCTTCGATGGAGGAAGTAGGAAGGTTATATTTGTTTTCTTCATTGTCCGGGAGATTGATCCCGGTGATATACATGGGAGGCATAAATGTGTCTTCTTTGAATTGGGACGGGTTGAATGACAGCATTCCGTTGATGGTTCCCATATAGATTGTCCCGTCGGGTGCCTGATAGGAAGAGCTGTAGTTGAATTGTGTTTCATGCAGCCCGTCGGTATACGTATAAGTCCGCATCGCATAGGTCTCCGGATTGAATCTGACCAGGCCGTTTGCCGTAGATAACCAGAAATTATGTGAATCGTCTTCAACAATCCTGTAAACGATATTGCTGGGCAGTCCGTTGTCGGTGGTGATCCGGTTAAAAGACTGTGTCTCTTCGTTGAAAAGGGAGAGGCCGCTTACTGTGGTAACCCAAATCCGGCCTTTTGAATCTTCGAATACGGAGGTCGTATTGTTGTTGCCGATGCTTTCGGATTTATTACTGTTGGACCGGTATTGCTCTACTTTGTTTTCTTTGCGGAGGTAATGGTAAATACCGTTGGAGGTTGCCACCCATATATCGCCCCGGCTGTCCTGGTATATTTGCCTGATAAGAGCATAAATATTATTCCAGGGGCTGAAACTTTCCGTTTGTTTATTGTAAATCATTAAGCCGTTGGATGTACCCACCAGAAACTCATTTTCGCGTGTCTTATAGAAACAAAGGATAAAATTACTGTTGAGGTTTGTTTGGCTGTTTTCCCGTGAATAATGTTTGATGATCTTGCCGGAGGGAATGTCCAGCACATCGATCCCTTTGTTGAATGTCCCGACCCATAGCTGGTTATCGACAGCCAGTAACCCGTGAATATTGGTTGCCGATAGCGGATGGCCGGGATTATTATATGAATAATTGGTGATCTCTCCGGTCCGGGGATTGTAGCAGTTGATCCCGTTATCCTCTGTTCCCAGCCATAGGTTGCCGTACCGGTCGGGCGTGATTTCGCGGATTGCGTTTCCGAGTAGCTGGGGATGTGTTTTGCCTCCGATAAAATAACTGAACCGGGTATACTCCTTTGGCAGGTAACTGATCCCTCCGAAAAAAGAGCCGGCCCATACACCTCCCTCACGGTCTTTGGTGAGCGAATAAACGGCGTTGTCGGCAATGGCGTATTCGTTTGTCAGAGATTTTCGTAGGTTTGTAATTGTTTGGTCCTGTGTGTTGTAAATGTAGATGCCAGATTCCGAAGCAATCCAGTAGATGGTAGTATTGTATGGGATGATGGCACGGACCTGTATTTCCGGGATTATTGTCACGACACGCTGATCCTGATATTTGTAAAGCAGAAGTCCGGCCTGGTTGGTGCCGCCCAGAATACCCAGGCCGGGAATCTGGCATACCGCTTGCAGGGCGATCTGGTTGCTGATCTGCGTTTCATTCAGGAATGGGATCTTCTGAAAGTTATCTGTCTCGGCCTTGTAGGTATATATAGATTGCCTGTCAGAAAAAAGAGGTTTCCCGTCATTTGTCAGGGTAATAATAGCCGGATGGAAAAAATCTTCTGCCGGATAAGTTCGTGAACTGCTGTCTGCCGGATTATAGCGGATAATCCGGTTATAGTCGATAAACCAGTGATTCCGGTCTTTGTCTTCCGTACCGGCAAAAAATGATTCGGACTCATTTTGTCCGGACGATAACCGGAACGGATGGAATGTATCCGTCCTGTAATCGTAGTAACAGGTTCCTCTGGCTGTAAAAATCCATATCTTTTCGTCGGAACTTTCAAAAAGGTTGACGATACAATCGTTGGGCAGGCTGTTCGGGTTGTATGAATTGTGCCTGTATATTTTAAATGTATGTCCATCGAAACGGTTCAATCCGTCTTCGGTACCAAACCACATGAATCCCCGCTGGTCCTGTAGGGAGCAATAAACCGTGTTATGCGATAATCCCTGCTTATTGTTGTAATGCCTGAAATGCGGATCGTTGGCATATCCGGGCAGGCAGAGCAACAATATAAATAAACAGGCGGCCAGCAGCGGTATTTTCTTCATATCGATTGATAATAGTGTTTCTCGAAGGCAAAGCTAATAAATAAATAAGAAAAATAAGCCAATTATGGTTGTTCTGAATGATATTTGAAAGCATATGCCCGAAAATTGAAAGCCTTTATGCTTGAGAAAGAGTTTCTTTGCTCAAAAATAACGAATGGTAACTTTAATATCCGAGAACATGAAGAAAGCAGTATTGGTATGTTGTGCTTTGGCACTTACTGTATGTGCGCAGGCTCAGTGGAAGCCGGCAGGTGATAAGATCAAAACTAAATGGGCGGAACAGATCGACCCCCAAAACGTATTACCGGAATATCCCCGTCCGCAACTGGAACGTACGGACTGGGTAAATCTGAACGGTGAATGGGAATATGCCATTAAACCGAAAGGGGAGGTGGAACCGAACTCGTTTGACGGGAATATCCTGGTTCCCTTTGCAGTGGAATCTTCCTTGTCCGGTGTTCAGAAAGAAGTAGGAGAAAATAATGAATTGTGGTATAAGCGTTCATCACTGTTCCGGCGAACTGGAAGAATAAAGATGTGGTACTTAATTTCGGTGCCGTAGACTGGAAAGCAGATGTGTTTATCAATGACATTCTGATTGGCTCTCATCAGGGTGGTTTTACTCCTTTTTCATTTAATATCACTCCTTATCTGACCGGAAAAAGTAATCAGAAACTGGTTGTACGTGTGTGGGATCCGAGCGATAGAGGCTATCAGCCACGCGGGAAACAGACCTCTAATCCGGAAGGCATCTGGTATACCCCTGTTACCGGAATCTGGCAGACTGTGTGGTTGGAGCCGGTAGCCACCAATCATATTACTTCGGTAAAGTCGATCCCGAATATTGATAACGGGACGATGAATGTAACGGTAGGTACTTCGCAGCCCTGCAATACGGCTGTTGTCGAAGTCAAGTTGCTGGATAAAGGACAGGTTGTTGCTTCGGCAAAAGGTATCCAGGGAAAAGAACTTCGCCTGGCTGTGCAGAACCCGACTCTTTGGGATACCTCCAATCCGTATCTGTATGATATGAAAGTATCGTTGACGAAAGATGGAAAAGTAGTGGATGACGTGAAGTCATATACGGCTTTCCGTAAAATATCATCCAAAAGGGATGCGAACGGGATTATGCGTATGCAGTTGAATAATAAAAATCTTTTCCAGTATGGTCCGTTGGATCAGGCTGGTGGCCGGACGGATTATATACGGCTCCGACGGATGAGGCTTTGCTGTATGATATCGTTAAAACAAAAGACTGGGGTTTCAATATGATCCGTAAGCATGTGAAAGTGGAACCGGCCCGTTGGTATTATCATTGCGATAAGGAGGGTATGCTGGTTTGGCAGGATATGCCGAGCGGTGATATGGGGAATCAGTGGGCACCTCATACTTATAATGGCGGAACGGATAAAGAACGTTCTTCCGCATCGATTGCGAACTACTATCAGGAATGGAAAGAAATTATGGACTTATGTGTATCCCATCCGTCCGTTGTCGTATGGGTTCCTTTTAATGAGGCATGGGGACAGTTTGATACCGAAAAAGTGGCTGAATGGACAAAGAACTATGATCCTTCCCGCCTGGTAAATCCGGCCAGCGGAGGAAACCACCGGGCTTGTGGCGACATTCTCGACCTGCATAATTATCCGGGGCCGAGCATGTTCCTGTTTGACCCGCAACGGGTAACAGTGTTGGGTGAGTACGGTGGAATAGGTCTGCCATTGGAAAACCATTTGTGGTGGAATAAACGCAACTGGGGATATGTCCAGTTCAAGAACAGCGATGAAGTAACAGCCGAATATGTAAAATATGCCAACGAACTGAAAGAGATGGTTGACCGTGGTTTCTCCGCAGCCGTTTACACCCAAACGACAGATGTGGAAGGCGAAGTGAACGGCCTGATGACATACGACCGTAAAGAAATCAAGATAAACGAAGCTGCCGTGAAGAATGCCAACCAGGCGGTGATTAACCAATTGTCAAAGTAACCAGATAAATAATTATTTGTCCCTATATCTGTAAAATCGGGTATAGGGACATTTGTTATTATGTATTTATAATTATCTTTGTGGAAAATCAGATATATGATATGACACAAGCTAAACAGTACCCAAAACCGGAAGAGAAGTCAAAGAAGGTCTCTGAACCAGTTATTTCTCTTTATGAGTCAGTTTCTACGCAAAAGAATTTGACTTCAGCCATTACTGGCGAAGAATTGTTGAACCGTCTTCGCCCCAGGATAAAAGCCTTGTTTGATAAATGAAAGTCTTGTTCTTACCAGATGTGGAAGAATATTTGTTTGAGTTGATGGATATTCTTTATCAGAAGCAATATTTCAGTTATTATGATTCAGCGATATCTTATGTCGAAGA
The DNA here is from genome assembly GCF_003463685.1 of Parabacteroides sp. AM58-2XD. Taxonomy (NCBI): domain Bacteria; kingdom Pseudomonadati; phylum Bacteroidota; class Bacteroidia; order Bacteroidales; family Tannerellaceae; genus Parabacteroides; species Parabacteroides sp. AM58-2XD. The sequence continues at coordinate 35,451 of NZ_QSDP01000045.1, read as the reverse complement.
TTTGGTAAATAATATACAGGATAGTTTATGTGTAGAATTAAAGAAAAAGGCTCCGGAGTACTTTTCCCGATATGGAAAGGATATGTATTATGTGAAATATAAAAAGAATCACAACACGCAGTGGTATGTATTTTTTACAATTCATGACGATGTCTGTTTAGTTCGTTATATTACTAATAATCATGTATGTTCCCAACACTTATAGAACCTTTATACAGTTTGAGAGTATCTTGTGTAAATCAATTAAAATAAGTACATTTGCCGGATAAATGAATATGATAATGAAATATAATACAGAAGAAAAGAAATTGGTTATGCCCGAATACGGACGCAATATCCAGAACATGGTTGATTATTGCGTTGCAATAGAGGACAGAGAAGAACGTAAACGTTGTGCCAATACGATAATCAACATCATGGGAAATATGTTTCCCCACCTGCGTGATGTAAACGATTTCAAGCACATTTTGTGGGATCACTTGGCTATCATGGCAGATTTTAAGCTGGATATCGACTATCCTTACGAAATCGTGAAGAAGGAAAATTTATATGCCCGTCCTCCCCGTATCCCTTACAATAACAACCGTATCCGCTACCGCCATTACGGAAAGACATTGGAACTGATGATCCGTAAAGCAACGGAACTGGAAGCGGGAGTGGAGAAAGATCAGCTTATCAAACTGTTGGCTACCCAGATGAAGAAATCTTTCCTTACCTGGAATAAAGAGTCGGTAGATGACCGTAAGATATTCAAAGACCTGGACGAACTGTCAAGCGGTAAGATCGTTTTGGATGAAGAAGTTCATAAATTAGCAGAAAGCCGCGATATCCTGGCTCGGAATAATACTAACAAAAAGAATTATCCCCGTAAAAGCCGATGAGTTCGTTTGTTATAGAAGGTGGTTATAAATTATCCGGTGAGATCACTCCGCAAGGAGCCAAGAACGAGGCGCTGGAAGTGATCTGTGCCGTATTATTGACTTCGGAGAAAGTAACGATCCACAATGTCCCCGATATCCTGGACGTGAATAATCTTATCCAGCTATTTCGTGACATGCAGGTGAAAGTGGAACATCCTGCTGCCGACACCTATACCTTTCAGGCTGATGCCATCGACCTGGATTATCTGAATACGGAAGACTTCCTGCGTAAAAGCGGGTCGTTGCGCGGTTCGGTGATGATCGTCGGTCCGCTGGTAGCCCGTTTCGGAAAGGCACTGATCCCGAAGCCGGGAGGTGATAAGATCGGACGCCGCCGCCTGGATACGCACTTTGTCGGTATCCAGAAGTTGGGCGCTTGTTTCAGCTATGATGCCGAACGCCAACTGTATGAAATCGAAGCCAAACGTTTGAAAGGTGCTTATATGCTCCTGGATGAGGCTTCAGTGACCGGTACTGCCAATATCCTGATGGCAGCTGTGCTGGCCGAGGGGAAAACTACCATTTATAACGCAGCCTGCGAACCCTATTTGCAGCAATTATCGTCTATGCTCAACCAGATGGGTGCCCGCATATCGGGGGTAGGTTCTAATCTGCTCACCATCGAAGGTGTCGAGTCCCTGGGAGGAACTACCCATACCATTTTGCCGGATATGATCGAAGTCGGCAGCTTTATCGGTATGGCAGCCATGACAGCATCGGACATCACCATAAAAAATACCGGATATGACAAGCTGGGAATAATCCCCGAGTCGTTTCGCCGCCTGGGTATCACTGTCGAACAGATAGGCGATGACATCCATATTCCTACACACGATTCTTACGAAATAGATACCTTTATCGACGGTTCTATCATGACAATAGCCGATGCTCCCTGGCCGGGACTTACGCCTGACTTGCTGAGTGTCTTCCTGGTGGTTGCCACCCAGGCTGTCGGTAGCGTGCTGATCCATCAGAAGATGTTCGAGAGCCGCCTGTTCTTTGTGGATAAGCTGATCGATATGGGGGCGCAGATCATCCTTTGTGACCCGCATCGGGCTACGGTGATCGGTTTGAGTAACCGTTTCAAACTACGCGGTTCCAATATGGTATCTCCGGATATCCGTGCCGGTATCGCCCTGCTGATTGCAGCGATGAGTGCCGAAGGAACCAGCCATATCCATAACATCGACCAGATCGACCGTGGATATCAGAATATCGATAAACGTTTGAATAACATAGGAGCCCGTATTACCCGGCTCTGACATTCTCTGTTATGATAAGAAAAGAAGAAGTTTTTAAGATAGGGCAGTTTGCCAAGCCTCACGGGATAAAGGGAGAAATCTCGTTGGTGACCAACTGTGACCTGTTTGATGATGTCGAAGATCCTTGTATTATCTGTGAAATGGATGGTATCCTGGTGCCCTTTTTTATTGAGGAATACCGTTACAAGACCGATACTGTCATGCTGGTGAAGCTGGAGAATGTAGACGACGAGAAAGCCGCCCGTGAGTTTACGAACCGTGAAGTCTTTTTCCCGTTGGAAGATGCAAATGAAGAAGATTTGGTGGGCGACATGTCATGGGACAGCTTTATCGGATATACTGTGATCGACGAGCGTCACGGGGAACTGGGCAAGATCACCGACGTGGATGAAACGACGATCAATGTACTTTTGCAGATCGACCATCACGGCAATGACCTGCTGCTTCCGGCTGCCGAAGAGTTGATAACGGCTGCGGATCATGAAAACAAAACACTGCGGGTATCCGTTCCCGAAGGTCTGCTTGATTTATAATAACGTTAATTAGAGTAAACAATGCCTGTGTAGATACGGTTTTTGTTACTTTTGCGTTTTAACATAAAAACATGGCACGAAAACAACGAAAGAACAATAAGAAATCATTCTGGCACCGGATAAGGTTTAAGTACAAGCTGTCTTTTTTCAATGAAACGACGCTCGAAGAAGTATGGTCTTTTCGTTTGTCGCAATTGACGGCATTTCTTACCCTTGCTTTGTTTGCTTTCATACTGATCGCTTTCACTGCGTTGATTATCATTAAGACACCGATACGAAATTATTTGCCGGGTTATCTGGACGTGGAAATACGTAAGGAGATTGTGGACAATGCGTTGCGTGCCGATTCGCTGGAGAGAATGATCTCTATCCAGTCGCTTTATCTGGAAAATGTAGCCGGTATCCTGTCCGGTACGATCGAACTCGATTCTATCCGTCAGATAGACTCCCTGGCCCATGTGGATGCCAATTATGAGATTCCCCGCAGTAAATCGGAAGAGAAGTTTGTAAAGAGTTTTGAGGAAGAAGAAAAGTATAACCTGACGGTGCTGAATCCGAATCCGGTTCCTACCGACGGTATCTTTTTCTATAAGCCGGTAAACGGTGTGGTCTCTTCGCATTACGAGGCGGATGCCCGTCATTTCGGGGTAGACCTGGTGGCTGCTCCGAAAGAAAGCGTACTGGCAACTCTGGACGGAACGGTGGTATTCACTGGCTTTGATCCCAATTTCGGAAATGTGATCCAGTTGCAACACAAGAACGGATTCCTGTCCGTTTATAAACATAATGAATTATTGCTGAAAGAGATTGGCGACCACGTTGTTGCCGGCGAAGCGATAGCTTTGGTGGGAAACACGGGGAAACTGTCTACCGGTCCGCATCTCCATTTCGAGTTGTGGTATAAGGGTATTCCGGTCAATCCTGAAGAATATATAGCTTTTTAAATCGATGAAAAGAAGTTTAGCCATATTAGGTTCTACCGGTTCAATCGGGACACAGGCTTTGGAGGTGGTCAGCGAACATGCCGACCTGTTTGAAGTATATGCTCTGACCGCTAACAACCAGGTAGATTTACTGATTAACCAGGCACGAAAATATATGCCCGAAGTGGTCGTTATCGCCAACGAACAGAAATATCCCGAATTGAAAGAGGCTTTGGAAGATCTGCCGATCAAGGTGTGGGCTGGTTCGGACGCTATCGCCCAGGTGGTACAGTCGGAACCAATCGATATGGTGCTGACAGCCATGGTCGGATATTCCGGCCTGAAACCGACGATTGCCGCTATCAAGGCAGGCAAAGCCATAGCGTTGGCAAATAAGGAAACATTGGTGGTGGCCGGTGAACTGATTACCTCGCTTGCCACGGAACATAAAGTGCCGGTGTTGCCGGTCGATTCTGAACATTCCGCCATTTTCCAGTGTTTAGCGGGAGAATGGGAGAATCAGGTGGAAAAGATCCTGCTTACCGCATCCGGTGGTCCGTTCCGCACGAAGACGATGGAGGAACTGGCAGTGGTCACCAAGGCACAGGCGTTGAAGCATCCGAACTGGAGCATGGGAGCAAAGATTACGATCGATTCGGCTTCTATGATGAACAAAGGCTTTGAGATGATCGAAGCGAAATGGTTGTTCGGTGTAACACCTGAACAGATACAGATCGTAGTGCATCCGCAGTCGGTTATTCATTCGATGGTTCAGTTTGAAGACGGTGCCGTGATGGCTCAGTTGGGTATTCCGGATATGAAGTTGCCGATCAGTTATGCGTTTTCTTATCCGAAGCGCCTGACGAGTAAGGCTCCCCGGTTGGATTTTAACCTCTATTCCACGTTGACGTTCGAGGAACCCGATATGACACGTTTCCGTAACCTGGTTTTTGCGTTCGATGCCATTCGTACGGGAGGAAATATGCCGTGTATCCTGAATGCTGCCAACGAAGTAGTGGTAGCTGCTTTCCTGCGCGACGAAATAGGTTTCCTTCAAATGAGCGATGTGATTGAAAAGACGATGGCAACCTCTTCTTTTATCGCAACGCCTACCTATGAAGATTATGTTGCGACAGATGCCGAGGCACGTAGGGTAGCGGCTTCGGTCATGAATACGATAGCCGGGAAATAAACCGGGAAAGGTTATATGAGTAAAAAGAAATAAATTAATACAGACAAACAAATAGATGGAGACATTTTTAATTAGGGCGTTACAGCTCATCCTGAGCTTATCGATATTGGTCCTTGTACATGAGTTCGGACATTTTCTTTTTGCCCGTATTTTTAAGGTGCGGGTAGAGAAGTTTTATCTTTTCTTTGATGCCTGGTTCTCACTGTTCAAATTCAAGCCGAAGAACAGTGATACGGAATATGGCATCGGTTGGTTGCCTCTAGGCGGTTATTGCAAGATATCCGGTATGATCGACGAAAGTATGGACAAGGAAGCGATGGCACAGCCTGCCAAACCGTACGAGTTCCGTTCCAAGCCGGCCGGTCAGCGTTTGATGATCATGATCGCAGGGGTTTTGTTTAACTTCCTGTTGGCGTTGTTTATTTATTCGATGGTGCTTTATACCTGGGGCGAAACTTATTTGCCTCTGAAAAATATGAAGCATGGCATGTATTACAGCGAAGCATTTCAGGAGGTAGGTTTCCGTGACGGTGATATTCTGTTGAAGGCCAATAATGAGGAATTGGATCGCCTGGATCAGGCCAGCTTCCGTAAGGTAGTGGAAGCAAGTAATGTAACAGTCTTGCGTGATGGTGTGGAAACGGTTATTCCTATACCGGAAGATATGATGCAGCGTTTTATGCGCGAAGGAAAAGGATTTGCCAGTCCGGATCGTGTACCGATGGTTGTAAAGAAACTTTCCGAGAAAGATTCGCCTGCTGCTACTGCCGGTTTGCAACCGGGAGACAGTATTGTCTCGATTAACGGCCAGGCAACCCCTCTGTTTGAAGATGTGGCTAAAATGCTGGATCAGAATAAAGGAAAGGATATTACTTTGGGATTTTACCGTAACGGAATGGAACAGTCGGTCGTTATCCAACCGGATACGGCGGGTAAGATCGGTGTTTATCTGATGAGCAAAACGGATTTATACCCGACGGTAACCCGTACTTACGGCTTTTTCGAATCATTCCCTGCCGGTGTCAGACTGGGTATCAATACCTTGAAAGGCTATGTGAACGACATGAAGTATGTATTCACCAAGGAAGGCGCTTCGAGCCTGGGCGGCTTTGGTACGATCGGCAGCATTTTCCCGACAGTTTGGGACTGGCAGGTGTTCTGGATGCAGACAGCCTTCCTGTCAATCATCCTGGCCTTTATGAATATATTGCCTATTCCGGCATTGGATGGCGGTCATGTGATGTTCCTCTTGTATGAGGTGATTGCCCGTCGCAAGCCAAGCGACAAGTTCCTTGAATATGCCCAGATAACTGGTATGTTCCTGCTTTTCGCTTTGCTGATCTATGCAAACGGTAATGATATATTCCGCTTCTTCTTCAAGTCCTGAAAGGGATAGGTTACAAGCGGTCGATATTTTCGAATAAATATCCGGAAACTATTCCGGTGAACAGGCAGGCATCCTTCAATGAGTAAGCACTCGTTAAAGGATGCCTGCTTATTTATTTATTATTTTAGCACTATAGTGTCGGGTAGGATAGGACTATAGTGTTAAAGGTTGTGGTACTATAGTATGATGAAAACTAGCACTATTGTGCTACTATGGTTTTAAAACGGATCGTTAAACAGGATAGTCAGGGGGAAGGGAATACAATAGAATGGAGGTTATGAAACCAAAATAAAACCCCGAACTAAAAGAAGTCCGGGGTCTATGAATGTTTTAGTATTTACTTTTGTAATTAATTATTTAGCTAATGTTTCGTTGATGGAATCAAGGATTTTCTTGGCGTTAGCATTCGCTGCATTAAGAGCTACTGCCTGTTCCATATATTCTTTTGCCTTTTTCATCTGAACGTCTGCCTTATCTTTTTCAGCTTCATATTTAGCTGGGTCGGTAGCGGCTGCAAGAATCTTGGCTCCTTCGTTGTAATACATGGCACCTAAGCTATACAAAGCATTTTCTTTGTATTTGGGATTGCTCACGATCAGCACGTCTTTGTATAATTCTTCAGCATCAGCAATCTTTCCACTTTTTTGTACAGCCTGGCCTTGTTTCATGCAATATACATAAAGCAGTTTTTCCAGATTTGCATCACCCGGTTTAGCTTTCAGGCCGGCTTCAACGGTTGCAGTAAATTCGGGAGCTTTATTCAGGTTGCGCAATGCCATTGCTTTACCTGTATAAGCGTCATCAATGTTTTTGTTCTTTTGAATAGCCAGATCGTAGTACTTTACAGCATCTTCATACTTTTTTGCCTGGAAAGCGGCAAATGCACAGTTGAAAACACGGTCTGCATCTTCATTGTTTGTTTGTTTCAGGAACCCGTCATACTTTGTAAAAGCTTCTGCATAGTTCTTTGCTTTCAAGGCAGCATCACCTTCATCACGCAGTTTATCAGCGTCTTGTGCAAATACGTTTCCAATACTCAGGCAAAAAGCCAATAACAAAACAATTTTCTTCATGGTTGTTAAACGATTTAATTTTTATTATTAGTTGCGCTAAGGTAGTAACCTCAATAAAAGTATCAAAGCGATTTTACATTTTTTTGTAATTATAAAGGAAAGAGAGGGAGTAATTGATTTATCAAAGTTGGATGAAACCAGGGGAGAAGAGGTGGTAGATTATAATACCACCGGATAACAAGGTAATCCGAACGCTTCGGCAACGGCGGGATAGACAATCTGTCCCTCAATGATGTTCAATCCGGGATAGAGTGTCTTATCTTCTTTGCAGGCTTCTTTCCAACCTTTGTCTGCCAGTTCCAGCACGTAGGGGAGGGTAGCGTTGGTCAATGCCAGCGTGGAAGTCTGGGGCACGGCACCCGGGATATTGGCTACGCAATAATGTACGATACCGTCGACTGTGTAAACGGGATCGGCATGGGTTGTCGGATGCGAAGTTTCGAAACAACCGCCCTGGTCGATCGCTACGTCTACCAATACACTGCCGGGTTTCATCAGTCCCAGCATCTCTTTTGTGATCAGATGAGGTGCCTTGGCTCCGGGAATCAGGACGGCACCGATCACCAGGTCGGTCGCCGGAAGTTCCGTTTCGATGTTATGCGTAGAAGAATATAAGGTCCTGACATTGGCGGGCATGACCTCTTCCAGATGGCGCAGGCGTGGAAGTGAGATGTCGCTATTGTCACGTCGCACCCATTCCGGCTGCCATCAGCGCGGCATTATAGCCAACGATACCGCCGCCGAGTACCAGTACGCGGGCAGGTTTCACTCCCGGTACGCCACCCAACAGGATGCCTTTGCCTCCCTGGGGTTTCTCAAGGAAACGTGCGCCTTCCTGTATCGACATGCGGCCGGCGACTTCGCTCATAGGGATTAATAAAGGAAGTGTACCGTCCGGATTTTCAACCGTTTCGTAGGCCAGGCAGACGGAGCCGCTGTCCATCATGGCAAGCGTCAGCTTTTCGTCCGAGGCAAAATGAAAATAAGTAAAGACCAGTTGTCCTTTCCGTACTAAAGGATATTCTACGGCAATCGGCTCTTTTACTTTCACGATCATTTCAGCAGTCTGGTAGACGTCGTTGATCGACGGGAGAATCTTTGCTCCGACTGTCTCATAGGCTGAATCTGGAAAACCGCTGTTCTCACCCGCAGTATGCTGCACATATACGGTGTGTCCTCTTTTTACCAACTCTTTTGCTCCGGCAGGCGTAAGCGCTACCCGGTTCTCATTGTTCTTGATTTCTTTAGGAATTCCGATGATCATAATGTTAGTCTTTAATAGTTATTATGCTGCAATGTACAGAAAAATATGACATTATGCTGTTATAAATCTCTTTTTATTACTTATTGACAAAAATAATAAGATGGTAAGAGATGGCTGAAGTATAGAAATAATTGAACTGTCTGTTTATAGTGACAGGTTGTACCTGTCTCCCCTCTTGAGAGGGGGTAGGGGGTGTGTTAAAGCCAGTCAATAAAACAGGCTTTGTTACAGGTTCATTTGCCGTCTGCTTCAGCTGACGGATTAGTAAAGGATCTATCTTATTGGACTTTAGTCCCATTTCTTACAGTTTTCTATCTAAGAGAAATGTGGCTGAAGCCAAAAAAGAGAAACAGCTTTTAAACCGTCAGCTGAAGCAGACGGCAAATGAACCTGCAATAGTCAAGTGACTCTGACTATGGTGGTTGTATAGGCGGGAATATGACACACCCCCTTCCCCCTCTCAAGAGGGGAGCCAGTTACAACCAGTTGCTATAAACAAACACTCATATCTGATAATAACTGAAACAAATTAATTCCGCGAACAGGTAAATAAACAGAATAGAAAGATACTACACAAAGTTTTGTATATTTATCTACCATCTGCAACCAATCCATATAACACACTGTATATATGTCATATAGATGGTGACAGATACCTGATTTTATCTGCAACCACATCTGTCATCTACCACTCTTTAATTAATATTATTCTGAAGCGTTTACTATGTATGCAGGTGACAGATGGCAGATACAGTGGCAGATAAATACACTGCATCTGCAACCCCTAATTTATTGGTAATTAATAATATATCCGAGACAGTAACAGATGGCAGATGTTTTTGTAAAACATTATGTATTATATTTGTATCAGCTTGGTGAAATTGTCACTGAATATTATCTCTAAAGTTACTACTTATTATCACTAAAGTCACTGCTAACTAATGCATAAGTCGTTAGTAAGTATTACTACCCTGTACAGGATAGCCGATTACGGTGTACAGGTTGTCAGACTAAGGTGTACACCGTAATTCACCAGGGTGTACAGGATAATTTTACTGAGTCAGGACTTTAGAGATAGAAGTTAAGGAGATATCTAATAGTTTATCCTTTACTTCTTTATAATAGATGAAAGAAGTAATCTTTCCGTGCCTACTACATCATGAAACTAAGTAACGCCAGCCGTATATCCGAATAACGGAATACATACCCTGCTGAAAGTAACCGGGCCGGATAAGCCTGTTGTCCTTTGGTGATTAATTCTTCTCCTTCTCCATAAAGATACCTGAATACTCTCCGGGGAAGGGGTAACCAAGCCGGGCGGTGCATCACTTCGGCAACCACCTTTGTAAAAGCCCGGTTCGTCAGTGGTTGGGGAGCAACCAGGTTGACAACTCCCGATAAATCCTTATGTTCGATAATAAACTGCATGGCATGCAGCACATCTTCTATATGTATCCAGGAGAATCCCTGTTTGCCGGAAGCAATCTTTCCTCCGACAAAAAAGCGGAATGGCAGCAACATCTTAGGTAATGCCCCTCCATCCTTTGACAATACAACTCCAAAACGGGCTACTACCAACCGGATGTCTCTCGACAACTTCTGCGCCTCATCTTCCCAACGGATACAGACATCAGACAGGAAACCCGTTCCCACAGACGTACTGCTTTCTGAATAAATACCGTTATCCGGATAAATGCCGACGGCTGATGCGGAGATAAATACCTTCGGCTTCACCTCCATCTCATTGATGATAGATACCAGCCGCCTGGTAGTATAAATACGGCTGTTCATTATTTTACGTTTGGCTTTCCTTGTCCAACGCTGGTTTATCGTAGCTCCGGCCAGATTGATTACAACATCACATCCGGTCAATGCCTGTTTCAGCTTTTCGTCCGACCTCGAACGGAACATCGCATGTTTCAAAGGGACAACGACATCTCCGCCAACAGATAGAAACTCTGTCAGATGCTGTCCTATAAAACCTGAATTACCGCTGATTGCAATTCTCATCTCCTTCTTCTTCAATATTATTCTTCAATAATAAAACAAGAAGGGTTTATAGTTTGTTGTAACTAGTTGGATGACAATTGTATTAAAGGTTGTAATTCTTGTTCAAAAATTTCTTTACTGATGATACGGTAATGCGGAGAGTAACTGTCGACTCTGTAATCTCCCCTTCCGTTTCCGTATAGGAAGCCATTTCGCGGCGAAGATAATTACCGGCGGCTGTTGTGTCGCTGACGATATGCCCCGGACCGAACTTATCCTGGAAAAAGTTCTTGTACGGCAGAGAAGACTGAAAAAAGAGATAAGCAGATTGCGCTTCATGCTTATTTGATTACTTCTTTTAATGTATTAGGCAAATCTTCGCCAGTGATATTCTTGGCGATGATTACACCGTCAGGATCGAGCAATACGTTTGCCGGAATGCCGCGGACACCATACAAGGCAGGTATCTCTGAATCCCAATATTTCAAATCGGAGACGTGTGTCCAGGTCAGGTTGTCATCGGCGATGGCCTTCAACCATTTGTCTTTGTTGTTATCCAGGGAGATACCGATAATCGTAAAGTTCTTATCCTTGTAATCCTGGAAAGCCTTCACTACATTCGGATTCTCACGACGGCAGGGAGGACACCAGGAAGCCCAGAAATCAAGTAATACATATTTACCACGGAAATCGGACAGAGAGACAGCCACACCGGCTGTATCCGGCAAAGAAAATTCGGGAGCCGTCTTGCCAATCTGCACATTCTCCAACTGGCCGATGATGCCATCCAGATCTTTTACATAAGGACAGTCAGCCAGTGCCGGAGCTATCTTGGCACGGGTCGCCTTCAACTGATCCAACGGAAGCTGATAGGTAAAATAACGATACAGGTAGAAAGCCGCAGCCGGCGAATCCGGGTACTTGCTTATCAGGCTATCTATATCGAAACCTTTCTCAAAGACCTTACTCTGGTTTTCCTGGAAAATCGTATTGACCGGAGAGTTCTGAACGATAATCGTCTCGCCGTCATTTCCGAGCGTCACGTCCATATTCGTATTCTCCACAAAGAGTTGCGCCGGATAATTCATATCCTCGGTAGCCAGGCCATACAGCAGGGGCTGGCTCACTTCTCCCTTGAATGTGAATTTACCGTCCTTAATCTCGGCGGTATCCACATCGAAGAACATTTTATTACGGAACGTTTTCAGGTAAATCTTACCGTCAGGCATATTCTCCACGACTCCGTTTATCACATAACCTTTAGGCGTTTCCTGGCAACTTGCCAACAGGAACACAGCCATAACCATCATTACTAGTTGTTTCATTTTGCTTTACTTGTTTTTATAGTTGACAGGCGCAACTTATTTAACATCGGGATGATGATACCTTCCTTTCTTCAGGGTAATCTTGCCATATTCTATGGCACGTACCGGACAACGGTGGATACAGGCAACACATTGCACGCAGGTATCCGACCAGACAGGCTTTCCTTCGGACAGCGTTATGGTCCCGGTCGGACAAACTTTCTCACACAAACCGCATGAGATGCAGGCTTCCGTTACCCGAAAGGAGTTCTTCCCTATGGCAAAATTAGCAAAAAGAGGATATATCCAGTAGCTTTTGAGTCCCGGCAGGCTTCCTTTATTGTATAAATTAACGTTTTTACTTTCGCGGATAGCAGCAGCGATAGCAGCGACGGCAGCGGGCGCATCTTCCAGTTTCTGTCTTTCGACTTCCTTGCTGTCTACATCAAAACCAGGCAGGAGGATATAGTTATTCGGCATAATGACCGAGTAACCAGCCGTAAGCGTAATCCCCCGTTTAGACAAGGCTTTCTGCATCCTGTCAGCGGTATAACCGCATTCGTCGCCACAGGTGGATACAGAATATACGGGTTGCTTATCGTAGCCGGTCAGCTTCAGCTTCGAGATAAAACGGGTAACAGGGACAGCCGGTCCCCACGAATGTACGGGATAGACAAACAGCACTTTCTCATCTTCCCTGAGCGGGCAGACAATTTCCTTTTTATTGGTTTTTAACTCCTCCGCTATCGAAACGACAGGTTCTCCCAACGCGATACTCAAAGCATTCGCCACCCAACGGGAGTTTCCGGTACCTGAAAAGTAAAATATCATACGCTTATCTCTGTTTTGCCCACAAATGTAAATATAATTCAGAACTAATATCTTATCTTTGTCAAATAAGAAAACCAAAGAAGAGATATTATGACAACAATGGAATTAAATTTACGGAAACAACACTTTACCGAGTTCATCCTTTCGATGGATGAAGAGGAGTTCACTGAATTGGAGAAATACGCTAAAGCATTATCTCTAAAAAAGGCTGCATCTAAAAGTAAGCCCTATCCCTGGGTACCTACTTCCGATGAGTTCAGAGCGGTTGTTGCTGAATCTGAAGAAAATTACCGTTCCGGTAAATTTATCGAAGAGGATGATATGGACAACTATCTGGATTCACTCAGATGAAAAAGTTAAGATGGGACCCCATCGCAAAAGAACAAATCACAGAAATATTCCACTTTTATAAAACGCTATGCGGATTACGTACTGCAAAGAAGATTACCGATGCAATCAGACAAAGCAGTAAGAGACTGAAAGAACAACCTTTATTAGGATTCAGAGAACCTTTGTTACTCAATCGGCACTACTTTTACAAAAAGGTAACGATTCTGTTATTATTTCCTGCTTTTCATTTGGTATACGTTATTTTTATCCATTAATTTGCAAGACTTAAACAAACACTGATATGAAAAGGACTATACTTCTCTTCGCAACCATGGCCTGTATGACCATAACTTCCCTTCCGGCACAGGAGGCCGCCGTAAATAAAATCATTGAAACCGGACGTTCCGACAATCAGGTCATGAACCATCTGGACATACTGACCAACCGTTTCGGCGGACGCCCTATCGGTTCGGATGCCTATGACAACGCCACCGAATGGGTAGCCTCCAAGTTCAAAGAATGGGGGCTGGAAGTGGAGTTACAGGAAGCCGGAACTTTACCCGTCGGATTCAACCGGGGCCCGTGGTTCGGCAAGCTGCTTGGTGAAAACGGGATGGAGTTGCATTTCGTCACCCCTTCCTATACCTCCGGTACGAAAGGACTTCAACGGGGACACGTGCTGCTAGAGCCCCTGACACAAGATGAGTTCGACCGGATGAAAGGACAGTTGAAAGGCGCCTGGATACTGGTAAACGGCAAAAACACAGGCTGGCCAATCGATTGGTCGGCAACAGCAGACTATGACCGTGCAGGTGTTATTGCAGAAAACAACACAATCGCTCAAAAAAACCGTGAGATAATGAGGGATAACTGGGTAAATAAAAAGAATACCCCCTTACTGCCTTTAAATGAAGAAAAACCGGCTCTCTTTTACAAGGAAATGTGCGAAGCCGGTGTCTTAGGTTTTATCCAGTCGGCTTCTGTCCCACTGCGTGCACTTTATGATAAGAATGTCGTATTCGATAAGGATATGACCATCGAAAAACTACCGACCGTACCCGATATCAAACTGGATGAACATCAATACGCCATCATCAAACAGATGGTAAAAGAACGCCGTTCCTTTATGCTGGAGTTCGATATACGTAACCATTTCCGCCTGGGACCGGTCAAATATTATAATGTAATCGGTTCCATAAAGGGAAGTAAACATCCGGGGGAATATGTTATGCTGAGTGGCCACCTCGATTCTTTTGATGTAGGAACCGGCGGGGTCGATGATGGTTCAGGCGTTACCCCTGTTATGGAAGCCGCCCGTCTGATTGCCACTTCGGGAGCAAAGCCTAAACGCACGATGCTTTTCTGTGCTTTTGCAGGTGAAGAATTCGGTCTGCTCGGTGCACAGGCCTGGGTTAAGGGGAATCCAAAGAAGATGGATAAAATATCGAATCTGTTCAACCGTGACGGCGGCCCTACTCCTCCGGTGGGTATTAGTGTACCGCAAGCCATGTATGATGATTTTGTGAAGATATGCGAACCGGTAAAGAAGATTAATACCGAATATCCGTTCGAAGTCAAAGTAGCCGAACCGCGTAAACAGCCGACCACCATGGGCGGTACGGATGCTTCCGTCTTTGCACTGGATGGCGTACCGACCATCGGTTTTATGGAGAAAGACATCAAAGGCTATAACTTCAGCTACGATGAGATATGGCATACGGAGCGTGACTTATACACCAAGAGCATTCCTGAATATCAACAACATGCTGCAACGGTCATGGCTATTGTCGGTCTGGGAGTAGCCAACCTCGACCATCAGCTATCACGCGAAGGATTATATCTGAAAGAAGAATAAGAGTAAATCAGGCTACCTGACGACACAAATAAGGCAGACGCCCCTGGGCATCTGCCTTATCTCTTTTACGGTTGTAAACCTTTTTCGATACATGCACCCGATTATGACTGACCGGACGTCCGTGATTCTCTATTTCCGCTTCTCGGCTTCCCTTGCGGTTTGCTTGATGTACTCGTCCAGCGGAGAGACTTTCTTTTTCTTCTTCATAGCTGTATTCTTTTACGGCTACAAAGATACAATTATTTTTCCGGATATTGTCTTTTTGGATTTTTAGGGAACCATCCTTTCAATACGCGTTCTTCCTGCTCGAATACTTCCTTGATTGTCCAGAACGAAGAAAAGGCAAACACACCGCAGATAGCGGAGACAAAAACACTCTCTATCAGCAAAGAAGCAACCGTTCCGGCAATCCCCAGAAGAAGGAATATCCACCAGCATTTAGTCCCCCAATAATATTCAGCCTTAACAACTATCGGATGAAACAACCCGATTATCAGAAAAGTAACGATACCAATCAGTAGCCCGTCAAAATTTATCATCTCCATATTTGTATTGTTTAATATAAAACAGTTTAATCTGTCTCAACAAAGATACAAAAATCAACTGTCATTCCTCATAAAATATATCTATCCGGATATAAACATCCACAAACCGTTCACCCCTACCTGCACCACCCTATATCTATATAACTATCCTTTATCAGTATTGCCTAAAAGCCATTCGGACATATATCCAACGATTCTTTTGTCAGAGGTAGGTGTAAATAAATTTAGAGGTAGGTCTATTTTCATTTAGAGGTAGGTCTAAATCGATTTACACCTACCTCTAAATAAAAAAACATTAGTACTATCCTTTCTTTTCATTCTAGACGAAAAGGAATCATTGTAGAGAGTTTCCTTATATGATTCCTTTCTTGACAGAGGTAAGTGTTTCAATAATTATCAGATGTGAATGTTGCGTCGTTGGTAGGGGCGGTTCGCGAACCACCTTTACGGTGTCAATATAAGCCTGTAAGGCTTTAACAAACCAGCCCAGGGTTGGAACCCTGGGATTATAAAACTCGCTCCTGCCTTTCCGCCCTGTAAGGGCGGAACAAGATAAATATCAACCCTTTCTACCTTGTCGCACCCCTACAGGGTGCCTCAGAAAGAGAAGGATTCAAGGGGACCCAGGGTTAGAACCCTGGGCTAGTTTGTTACAGACCTACAGCCTGAAGACACCGTCGCCAACTAGCTCATCCTATAATTAGCAGATAGCTCAAATCTTTCTAAATTTAATATGAAGCCTAATATAAAAAAAGGCATCCCGAAATGGAATGCCTTTAGTATATGCAATAAAATCTAAATCTTATTCAGCCTGAGCAGGAGCTTCTGCCGGCGTTTCTTCTTCAACCGGAGCATTTGCTGACGGCTGAGCAGTTCCAAAGTTAGGAGCTACCGTATTCGGGTCGATTGTTACAGCTTCGTTTACCTGTTTTTTGATTTCAGATTGTGTAGTAGTTGTTGCTCTTGGGATAAATGCTGTAATAACGATACTACAAACAATAACAAAACCAGCCAGGCCCCATGTTGCTTTTTCCAAAAAGTCTGTGGTTTTACGTACACCCATAATTTGGTTAGATGAAGAGAATCCCGAAGCCAGACCTCCCCCCTTTGAGTTCTGGATCAATACTATCAAGATCAGAAGTATTGAAGCGATCAGGATTAGAATAGAAATAAATACGTACATTTTAGTTTTATTTTTTAGTGTTAATAATCAATTTTTCCAAAAATCTAATTTGGTCTGCAAAGTAAGCATTTTTTTCTGGATAATTCAAATATAAGTTTTTAATAATTTGCAATGCCTTCTCATACCGTTTCTGTTTAACATAAATATGAGCCAATGTCTCGGTAAAATAAGAATCATCGTCCAACGATCGGGGTTGTTCGTTCTCCCCTTCTTTCAATGGTCCCTGGGAAACTGGCTCATCCGGTTGCAAGGATAAGACTAATCCGCTGCCCGGTGCCCGCTGTTCGTCATTTTTAATGAAAGAATCGATCAGGTCATGATGCTGAAGCTTAGCTTCCGGCTCCTCTTCCGCCGATATATCATCCTTTGACAACGACCAATATATATAATCAGATGAAACGGAAGGCTGAAACAATATGGTAGGATCAGCCGCCTGTTGTTCTCCCTCACTTTCACGATCAGCCAAAAAAGCATCGATCAGGGAGAAAGAGTCTGTTGCCGGTTCATTTTCTTCCGCTGATGCCGCAAACGGCATCCCGTAACGTTCTCCCTCGATCAGTGCGAATAGTTTTCTTCTGTCCGGTATGTAAACTGCCATTCTTTTCAGTTCTGCGGCAAAGCGTATATCATTCAATACAGCCAGATTCTTCAGATAAAGCATCCGGGCTATATGGAAATACGGATATTCAGCCACTACCTGCTGTAACGGGGAAAGTGTTTCCTTCGTCAGCAAAGAGGGGTCTTCCATCAGTAGATATAAGTCTGCAGCTTTCATATATTACCAATTGGCTACGGTTGCATTATAAATCTGATCCGTCAACTCGTCAATGATCTCCGTACAGAGTTCGGCCTGTACGTCCTGCAACATCCGGGTAGCATCAAACTCACGATATGCAGAGAAACTCTGTTCGAAATCTTCATCCGGATTCGTACGATTGGAATAACGTACACGCACAGTAATCGTCAGCTTTGTCTGCGAAGACCAGGCATCTTCCTTTACGGCCATTGGTGTCAGTTCATATCCGGTAATCTCACCTTCCAGCTCCAGGTCACCATTATTGTTGACCATCTGAAGGCGTGTCTGACGGATATAAATATCCTTCAATGCTTCGGTAAACTCCTGTGATAGCGGAGGATAAACCAAAGGTGCCTGATTAGGAAAATCCTTGATAGATATTGTTTTTACCTTTGTATAGTCAATCGAAGCTCCGTTGAACTTGTAGGAAATGGAACAGGCCGTCACCATGACTCCTATCAGTAAACAAAACCAGATTATATTCTTTCTCAACATATTATTCCAAATTATATTCTTTAATCTTTCTATAAAGAGTACGTTCTGATATTTTCAGATCAGCCGCCGCATTTTTCCTCCGTCCGTTATGTTTCTCCAATGCTTTACGGATCATTTCTTTCTCCACTTCTTCCAAAGAAAGTGTTTCTTCTTCCTCTACGGCTTCCGCTTCCTGAATCGGAGCAGAATGTACCGGACGAATCGGATGGGCATAGGGTGTCTCATCGGCAACCGGCATAGGCATCTTACCTCCCATTATATCATGAACCAGCTTTTTCAGATCATTGACATCTTTCTTCATATCGAAAAGAACCTGGTAAAGTATCTCGCGTTCACTATTGAAAAACTTCTGGTCGTTATCCTGCTTTTTGACCAGCACCGGATATTTTTCCACATTCAGATCAGGAAGATACAAACGCAGAACGTCTGCTGTAATATCACGGTTCTCTTCGATAACGAGATACGTTCCGTTATATTCTTCAACTCACGGACGTTGCCCGGCCAACGGTAGGAGGTCAGCAGCTGGCGTGCTTCATCATCCAAGCGAACCGGCGGCATACGATATTTCTCCGCACAGTCTCCGGCAAATTTACGAAACAACAAAATGATGTCATCCGGACGTTCACGCAACGGAGGGATCTGGATAGGTACGGTATTCAAACGATAATACAGATCTTCACGGAATTTTCCGTCGGCTACCGCCTGTATCAGATTAACGTTGGTTGCAGCAACAATCCTCACGTTCGTTTTCAGCACCTTTGAAGAACCGACTTTTATAAACTCACCGGTCTCAAGCACACGCAGCAGACGGGCTTGTGTCGGAATAGGCAGTTCCCCTACTTCATCCAGAAAAATAGTTCCGCCATCGGCTACTTCAAAATATCCTTTACGGTCGGCCAAAGCTCCGGTAAAGGAACCTTTTTCATGTCCGAACAACTCTGAGTCAATCGTCCTTCCGGAATGGCACCACAGTTTACGGCTATATACTGTCCGTGTTTACGCGGACTGTTCTGATGTATAATCTGTGGAAAAGTTTCTTTACCGACACCACTCTCCCCGGTAATAAGCACAGACAAATCTGTCGGAGCCACCTGCAGAGCGACATCGATTGCCCTGTTCAGGCCAGGGCTGTTTCCTATTATTCCAAAACGCTGTTTTATTTGCTGGACATCAACCTTAATCATCATATCTTCTATTGAATATCTGTAATTATTTCAGTTTGTCTGCCAAAATTACAAATCTTAATTCAAATTCCAGCTATCAGGAGTAGAATCTATCAGCGGTTTCTTATTTTTTTGCACCATAGGTACGATTAAATAAGAATTCAGCCAATGCCGTATCATCCGTAAAATCCTTCATTTCTTCCGGAGAGATAGGTTTCCCCACATACACATCGACTGTTTTACCGCGTTTGTTGAAGGCTTCGGCTGGAATACGCAAGGTACGTATTTTCCAACTGATACTTCCCAACCAGTAAAAGAAACGGGAATTAAGGAAATCAAAGTAAACAGGGTATACCGGCACATTCGCCTTCCGAATCAGACGGATCACACTATGGGTCCAGGGCAAGTCATGGATCTCTTTATCATCCTTATTATAAAAGGAGATCGCCCCTGCCGGAAAGAATCCCATCGGATGCCCTTCTTTCAGTCGCTGCAAAGAATAACGCACCCCGTTTATGTTGGCCGGATTCGGACCATTACCGGTTGAATCGGGCAACACCGAAACAAAATTATCCTTCATGGCACCGATCTTTACCAGAATCTCGTTCACCATCACTTTAAAGTCCGGACGACGAGCAGCCATAATGTCGATCAGTATAATACCGTCGATCGAACCGATCGGATGATTGGATATGGTTATAAATGCCCCTTCGGGCAGGTTATCCAGTATTTCCGCATGATGCAGATTATACTTGATATCGATCAGTGGATCACTCAGTAATGCTGTAGTAAACGCTGAACCGCGCAGATGGCAGTTATTGGCATGTACTTTGTTTACTTTGTCAACACTCAACCACTTAATCAATAATTTGCCAAGGAAGGTGCCTATACGGCTTTTGAAGAACGGGGCAGCTTCCTGCAAATCATTAATGTCTACTACGCTCTTTTTCATACTTTTTACTTATTCTATAAACGATGCGCACATTTTTTCGTGCTTGCGCATCGACAATAGCAGCACGATATTCAATACGATTATTTCATACAGGAAATAAACCCATACTTCTCCGATCAATACAACTATAAACATAACGATTGTACGTCCGTTAAATGTCAAGAGATCAATATAACGCATTAACTCACGACTTTGTTTACGAAAAGCAATACGCACATTTTCCGGAATATCATCTCCATATTTGGCATGGAGGCTCTGCAACATACGCTGCAAGGCTGGAGTGGCTTTCACCTGAAGTAATGTGTATCCCCTATAAAGGAAATAAAAAGTTTTATTGATACCCAGCTTCATCTCCTTATGACGGGCAATGACCTGTTCCAGCGACTGGAACTCAGCTCCTTTGTCCTTACTGATAAAATAGAGATGCAATGTTTTATAATAATCGGTTATATTAGCCTGCACCAGATGGGATAAACCGGACACAACGGCCAAAGCAAAAAACCAATAAGTACCATACTCATGAGACAGACGAAGGGCAAAACCTACATAGATAGAGGCAAACCAGATATCACCGGCAAATCCGTCCAATATACGTCCGATAGCGGACTTGATACCTGTCAGACGAGCCAGCTGTCCGTCTACGCAATCCAGTATATTGGCAAAGACCAACAATAAAATACCACAAATATTATAAACTAGATTATCATGATAAAACATGAAGCCGACAGCAGCTCCCACAAATATAGAAATAACCGTTACCATATTCGGGGTAATCCCCGTGCCGCGCAACATACGAGCGATACGAAAACCTATCGGACGGTAAAACGCCCGGTCGACAACATTTTCTGTTTCTATTGATTTTAGTGATGCTTCGTATTCTTTATCCAAATTACTCATGATCTATTATTTATACGAATATCCGCCGTCTACAACGACCACTTCGCCATTAAAATAACTATTTTCTATTAACATCTTATACACTTCGGCCAACTCTTCCGGATCACAGAAACGGCCTAAAGAAACTTTATTTTCTATATTCCGCCGTATTTCTGCCGGTTTAGTCTTCTGCCATTCGGTGTCGACAAACCCGGGAGCAACTGCGTTCACACGCAATTCATAAGGAACCAGGAATTTAACCATATTCTTCACTAAGGCATGTACAGCACTCTTAGTCACTCCGTAAGCCAGAGATACCGAATGAGGCTGGATCCCCATCAGGGAACCGGTAAAGACCACACTACCACCTTTATTTATCCGTCCGACAATACGTTGCAATAAGAACACCGGAAAATGAACATTGGCAAAGAATACACGTTCCCAATCAGTAAGTGACAAGTCCTCGAACGAATCGCGGCAAGTCAACCCCGCATTAAAGACCAGTGCATCTAAAAGCAAATTCTTCTCCTGCAAATAAGCATCTATTTTATCAATGGACTCTTTCTTTGTAATATCAGCCTGTAGCACAGACACATTGATTCCGAATTGCTGTTGCAACCCTTCGCGGGTTTGTTCGGCCATCCCGGGATCGGAAGCATAAGTAAGCACAAGGTTATACCCGGCTTTCCCCAAACAGAGAGCCACCGCTTTACCTATACCCTTTGTACCACCGGTAATTAAAGCACACTTTTCCATGAGTAATCTTTATTCCTCCCCTTTTCCCTTTACAGTGGCAGGTTTAGCATGTCGTTGATATTTCAGATTTTCTTCGTAAGAATCATGAATCGTTTTCTTCAGATTAGAGGAAGAAACACCGGTTCCATAAGGGAAATAAAAAACCTGTACGCCTAAATCTTTTAAATAATCATATTTACCAAACCAGTCATCCCCCACAACAAAAGCATCGATATTCAGTTTCTTTACGATCTCCGTATGATCCAATGTATGCTGCGGTATTACAATATCCGGAGTTTTCAACGCTTCAATAATTTGAAGGCGTTCATTGAACGGGATAATAGGATTCGCTTTATAAGAAGAAACCAGTTCGTCCGTGCTCACTCCTACAATCAGGATATCAGCCAGGCTACGGGCATAATTGATCATCCGGAGATGATTATAATGAAACATATCAAATGTTCCGGAGGTATATACGATCGTTTTATCTTTAAACATAATTCATGTTGCAATTTTGAACCACAAACTTACACAAACTTTTCCTATCAAAAAAAGTTTGAAGTCAAAAAGCGCAATACAGACCATATTATTATAAAATACAACAGATATGGACTGTTAGTCTTTATAACAAATATCCCCTGAAAAAGTGTATTTCCAGGGGATCTGTTTTTTATTATTTACTGAGGACAAACCTCTGCATCGTCATCTTTGGTAAGATCCAGCTTTTCATTATCGCCTCCCTTATCAAAATATTGCTTGCGGAGAGGGTTTGCAGTAGCTTCCCGATAATTCAACCTGTTCCGGTAAATATCCAGCGCAGTATATAACGCCTGGCGGAACGACTCTTCGGAAGCCACATTCTGTCCGGCTATATCGTAAGCTGTTCCGTGAGCCGGCGAAGTACGGACAATCGACAGACCGGCCGTATAGTTAACCCCGTCATCCATGGCCAGCGTTTTAAACGGCGCCAAACCCTGATCATGGTACATCGCTAATACGCCATCAAATTTATCGTACATCTGAGAGCCGAAAAATCCGTCTGCCGCATAAGGGCCAAAAGACATGACACCTCTTTTTTCCGCCTCTTCCATGGCCGGAATAATGATCGTTTCTTCTTCTTTTCCCAGTAAGCCATCATCACCTGCATGAGGATTCAATGAAAGCACGGCAATACGTGGTTTTACAATCCCGAAGTCCTGCTTGAGCGACTGATTGAATATGCGCAATTTCGACACGATATCCTCTACGGTTATTCTGGAAGGAACTTCTGCCAATGGGATATGTCCGGTCACCAAAGCAACACGCAGACCATCCTTCATCAAAATCATCAATGCCTTCCGGCCCACTCCGCCAAAACGCTCTTCCAGGTATTCGGTATGTCCCGGAAAATGGAACTGGTCATTCTGGATATTGTGCTTATTGATCGGTGCTGTCAGCAATACATCTACAGCACCCCGTTTCAGGTCTGTAACAGCAGCTTCCAAAGCTAAAAATGCAGCTTCTCCGGCTATCGATGTCGACTGCGATAATTCTACTTTTGTTTCATCGTCCACACAGTTGATGATATTCACCCGGTTTATACCGGCATCTTCTGCCTGGGAAATGATGTTCATATTCACAGGAGGCAATTCCAACGCTTTCCGGTGATAAGCTGCTATTTTTGATGATCCGTATATAACCGGAGTACAAAGTTCGGCAACTCTGGCATCCGAGAATGTTTTCAGTATCACCTCATATCCGATGCCATTTATATCTCCGTGGGTAATGCCCACCTTAATCAATCGTTCTTCCATGTATTATGTTTGTTTATTTCTTACTTTCCGGTATGTCCAGCTTCCCTTCCACCGATTTATCAAATTCACCCGGCAAGCGAAGTGTATATAAAGCAGCTTCGATACGACGGATAAAGTTACGTTTATCTGTTTCAGGAGCAAAAACAAAGCCTTCGGCTACAACGACCCGGTTATTCTTTTCATCCAGACGGACATGGCTGACAAACGGTCCGCCCATCATATCACCGACCATTTTCCACAAACCGCGCAGCACACCGCAATACTGCCCGTTTACTGTGATCGGCGTATATTCTACCCCAAAACGGGACTCAGTCGTCATATACGATTCAGGGAAAGCTCCCGGCAGATTTTCCTTCAACACCGAGTCGCGCTTTGCTACCAGATATTCTGCCGTGAAGGTATTCGGATCGGTATAAGGGAAAGTATATACAATCAGATCTGTACGACCAGTATTAGCATTATTAGACGCCCAGAAGAAATCTGTCGTATCACGATAATAGGTCATATTAGACGGAGCATTCAGCATCAGGTCATGATTATTTTTCAGATTATCCATGACAACAGTACTGTAATCTTTCTCCAACTGGCCAATCGCCCGGTTCATTTCGACTTTCACAAAGAAATCAACCAGCGCTTTCGGATGAGCCTGTGAATATTCAATAATAGCTTCAGGAGAAGGAGCATTCAGTGTCACAACTACCTGCCCTTTAGCCCAACGGTCGTCTCATAACTTACCGAAGCCTTCGTGTAAATAGACGGATCAATATTTACAATCAGTATATTGCGGACATAAGTCAATAATCCGTCGAATTGTGAAGGATCTACATAAGTAATCTTCAATGCAG
This sequence comes from Parabacteroides sp. AM58-2XD, assembly GCF_003463685.1. NCBI lineage: Bacteria > Pseudomonadati > Bacteroidota > Bacteroidia > Bacteroidales > Tannerellaceae > Parabacteroides > Parabacteroides sp. AM58-2XD. The sequence continues at coordinate 11,205 of NZ_QSDP01000045.1, read as the reverse complement.
GTTCAGATTGAGGAAGACCTGGGACATCAGATGTCAGCTCTTGTTTAATAGCCTTTCCCGAAGGGCCATCCCAATCAGCTTTTTTCATTACAACTACAACCTCATAAGCAAGGCCTGTGGCGCGTTTTCCAACCGGTCCTGAGCTACATGCTCCCAGCAATACCAGAAACATGAGTAAGCTAATCTGTAAAGAAATCTTTTTCATACCCATTCGTTTTTATAACACAAATATAATTCTTTTCTATCAAATGACTTGTCTTCTATCCGTTTTGTTGTTTTTTTGCTGTCGACAGCATTCCACAGGCAGCAAATATATCCTCTCCTCTCGAAGCACGGATTGTACAAACAATCCCTGCATTGTTCAATGTATCACGAAAGACTTCCATCTTCGCCAAATCCGAACTTTCCAACGGGACGTTAGGGATAGCATGAAAACGAATCAGGTTAACCCTGCAATCTACATCATTTAATAAACAAATCAGGGCTTTAGCATGTTTCAGACTATCATTTAAATTTTTAAAAACTATATATTCAAAAGAAACACGACGTTGATGGGAGAAATCATATTGCCTGATGAGATCAATGACGCCCTGCGCCGGATAAGCTTTTTCTACAGGCATTAAAGACAAACGTTCTTCATGAAAAGGAGAATGCAGACTGACTGCCAAATGGCAGTCGCTTTCTTCCAGAAAACGCTTCAAGCCTTTTGCCACCCCGATAGTGGAAACTGTTATCCGCTTGGGACTCCACCCATATCCATAGGTAGAAGTAAGGATTTCAAGCACCTTAAACAACTCATCCACATTATCCAAAGGTTCCCCCATTCCCATAAAGACCAGATTTGTCAATGATTCTGATTCCGGAACAGACTGGATCTGGTTCAATATTTGATTTGCCGTAAGATTGGCAGTAAAACCTTGTTTACCCGTCATACAAAACAGGCAGTTCATCTTGCATCCGACCTGCGAAGACACACATAATGTAGCCCTGTCGTCGGTCGGGATATAAACAGCCTCCACAAAATTACCGTTCCCTGCAGCAAATAAATATTTAATCGTTCCATCGACCGATTTCATACAATCAACCGGAGGGAGTGCCCCTACCTCAAAAGACTCTTCCAAAAGAGTACGTTTGGCAACAGCAATATTAGTCATTTCCGCAATAGAGGTAACTTTCTTCTTATACAGCCAATCGGCCATCTGTTTTGCAGCGTATCCCGGTAAACCGACCTGTGCCGCCACTTCCTTCAGTTCGTCCAGCGTCATGCCTAACAATTGTCTCTTTTCTTGCATTGTATATTGTTATATAACGATTAATCCGGCACAAAGATAAAAAAAGCTGCCGGACTTTTCTGAATAAGTCCGGCAGCTTTCCTTAAAAAGGATTATGTAATACCTTTTGAGCTTTATTTGTTTAGAAGAAACGTATACGGTTGTCTTCTACATCTGCTTTGTTAACCAGTGACTGGATAGCCTGGAATCCGAAGCGATATGCGTTTGATGCATCCAACGTTTTAATTTCTTCTGCTTCGTTGTATTCTTTTGCATCCTTGTTTCTGTCGTATACTTTAAATACATATACGCCATTGTTACCGGCAACCGGAGCACTTACCTGACCAACCTCAGCAAGAGAAACCATTGCATTCAGTTTCGGTTCTACACCGATACCGGAGATACGACGTGTTCCGAAGTTGATAAACTTCACTGAATCAACTTTTGAACCCATTGCATCAGCATAAGCTTCAACTGATGTCAGATTTTTAGCCTTCAGATCAGCAGCGATCTTCTCACCTTTCTTCTGAGCAGCGATTTCAGCTTTCAAAGCAGGAGTTAAAGAGGCAACCGAGCGGTAACCTTCTTTTATAGTACCTTCTACGCCTGCAATTACAAACTTATCGTCACATTCAAAGATTTCAGAGATTTTACCCTTATCATTCTGGAATGCCCAACGGATTACCGGACGAGAATTTTTAATGCTACCCAACGTCTGGTTATCAGCAGTAACATTTACACCTGCAATCAGATTATATCCAGCTTCTTTAGCAGCTTCATCCAACTTAGCTAAATCGTTGTTCTGTGAAATGAACTGGTTCAACTCGTTATAGATATTGCTATAAGTTTTAGAGCTCGGAGATACTGTCATGTCAATATCCGCTACTTTATACTTATTTACATTAGCTGTTTTTTCTGTTACTTTCACCAGGTGAGTTCCATACAAAGATTTTACTTTGGCAATTTCGTTTACCGGAGTAGAGAAAACAGCATTCTTAAAGTCTTCATTTACACCTCTCAGTGCAGTAATTTCTGTGAACCATCCCAGTTCACCGCCATTTTCAGCAGCCTGGTCAGCAGAGAATTCTTTTGCCAATGCAGCAAAGTCTCCACCGTTCTTCAATACATTCATCAAGCTGTCAGCCAAAGCTGTCGTACGGGCTTCGTCTCCATTTGCCAACATAATATGGCTTACCTTAACAGAGTCCGGAGCAACTTTCTTGTCCACCAACTTGAACATTCTGTATTTGTTGTTATCGAATACCGGGCCATACACAGAACCAACTTCCGAAGTCGTTGCGAATTGTTTCATTTCCGGATCAAAGGCATTTTCTGTAAAGAAAGCATCCATGTAAGGAACTTCTGAATTTTCATTTACAATATCAGCCACCTTTTCAGAAGTAGTGAATTCTTCTTTCAAAGATTCGATATCAGCACTTGCTTTGTCATAATCTTCCTGGCTGGGACGAATGTCAACAGCGATATACTTGATCACTTTACCTTCTTTTTGTTTGTAAAGTTCCTTACGCTGGTTGTACAGCTTTTCGATTTCACTCTTGCTTACTTCGATTGTTGAGTCAGGAATGCTTGCATATGACTGCATAGCATAAACAATGTCAGAGTTTTCAGCTGCGTCATTGAATGCTTCTTTTGCATCCAGCACGTTTGCTGAAACAGCCTTACTTAACAATGTTGTATATTTTTGTTCCAGACGCTGACGTTTAATGTTCTTTTCCCAGAACAACCAGAAATTGCGAGCCTGGAGCAACTGAGCCTGCTGATCTGCAGGGTAGCTTGCGATATTGTCGTCGTCAATTGTTTTCAGGAAATTCAACAGAGCTGTTTTGTCGAATTGTCCGGTCTGCGGATTAACAAACATCTGCATCTGCTGAATCATCGGTGAAATATTCTCACCCTGAACCATGTCAAACAATTCTTCCGGACTTACAGCCATACCTAATTTATCAGTTGCTTCGTCAAGTACAATTTCCTGTACCATAGCATCGAATACCGACTGACGGATCTGATTCATGTATTCTTCGGGCAGATTGGTCTGACCGGATTGCATCTTGTACATCTCAGTCATTTCATCAATACGTCCTTGATAATCCTGAATTTTAATTACTTCCCCGTCAACCTTAGCAACTCTCTCCTGAGTTTGTCTGAAATAAGTAGAACCGGAGTTCAAAAAGTCTCCAATGATAAAAGCGAACAATGCCAAACCCACAACGAGTACGAGCAGTCCTGCTTTGCTTCTGATTTTTTCCAGCGTAGCCATTTATCGTTATTTATTTTTAAAGTTTATATTTTACAGTTTAAGGGCACGAAGATACGAAAAAAAGAATTTGTTACATCTTTTATTCCACTTTTTTTCATCAATTGCCTACTTTCATTCGCACAAGTTCTATTTTCGTTGCCGTTACTTTTATGATTTTAAAAGTATATTTATCAATTACGATTGATTCATTCAATTTAGGAAATTTTTGGTAGAAATGCAGGATATATCCGGCAATCGTTACGTAATCGTCTGATTCCGGGAGCTCAAGGTTGAACTTTTCATTGAGAGTATCTATCTCCATACGACCGGATATCAGGTATTCATCGTCCGAAACTTTCCGGGCTACGTATGATTTCATATCATGCTCATCCTCTATCTCTCCAAAGATCTCCTCTACCAGATCCTCCAGCGTCACAATCCCCGCTGTACCGCCAAATTCATCCACAACCACAGCCAGACTCTTTTTGTCCTGCATCAGAACCTTCATCAGCTTATTGGCTGCCATCGTTTCCGGGACAATGGAAACAGTCTTTATACTCTGTGTCCAATCTTCCGGATTTTTAAATAATTCCGATGAATGGATATATCCGATAATATCATCTATATTTTCGTTATAGATCAATATCTTCGACAACCCCGTTTCAATAAACTTAGAACGAAGTTCTTCCATACTGACAGTCTTATCACAGGCGACAATCTCCGTACGGGGAACAATACAATCGCGCAAACGGACATTGGAAAAATCAAGCGCATTTTGAAATATTTTCACTTCCGTATCCATATCTGAATTCAGAGGAGCATCTTCGATACTTTGCTGAATAAAAAAGTCAAGATCCACTTTACCTAAAGTACGCCTGCTCGATTGAGTAATATTCTTTACTCCCACTAATTTCAGTATCAGATAAGAAATCAGTGCTGAAAACTTCGAGATAGGATATAATATAATGTATATGATCAACAAAGGGACCGAAAACAAATTCAAAGAAAAGTTAGGATTCAATTTGAAAATCGTCTTCGGGATAAACTCGCCTGTAAACAATATCAGGAGTGTCGAGATAACAGACTGAATAAGAACAATCAGAGCCTCATTATCAATGAAACGGGCGATAAACGGTTCCAGGACAACTGCCATCTGTAAACCATAGACAACCAGTGCGATATTATTACCCACCAGCATCGTTGATATAAACTGGTTTGGATTCCGGTAAAAAATATCCAATATTTTACCGGCTATATTCTTATTTTTTTTATCCAGTTCATGCCGCAACTTATTAGAAGAAATAAATGCGATCTCCATACCGGAAAAAAAAGCGGAAAAGGCTAATGAAATCAATATGTACGTTAATGCATTCACATCAGTTCTATTTTATTGAATCCGGCTTTGCTATATTCACAACCACAGAATCGCCGGTTGCAGTATTCACACGCGAAGTATCACGTGCTGTATCGCTGACAGGGAATGTTCCCTGCGAATTAAATATCTTATATTTCGTCATGTTCTGGTTCGACTTAAATCCGATGCCGGTGATAATCTTATCCCCTTCTTCCAGCTCAAAGTATTCATCTGTGTAAATTTGGTCTTCTTTCTGGTCGAAATACAGTATTGAAGTATTCAACTTTTTACCTTCCTGGCTCAAAATACCCACATGACCAATCAGCTTATACAGCCCTTTCTTATCCCAATAATAAGCGGTATCTGCTTTTACACTTGCTTCTACATTAAACAAGGAATCAAATTTCTCCACGTAAACCCCCTGGGGAAAATAGCTGTAAGGCTCCTTGGCTTTTCCGAACACCAACCACTCTTTCGCGTTCATCCGGTAACGGGTGATACCGGAATCAGAGATAAGACTGGAAACATCGGTCGTTCTCAGCGTATAGGTATTTTCCGGATCGAAGGTAACTTCCACCACTTCTTTATTCTCCTTGCCACAGGAAGCCATAAATAAAAGAAGCATAACAACTACCGCGAAAGTAGTTGTTATGCCATATTTGTTCGTTTTACAAAGAAAACGCGTTTCCGTCATAATTATCTGATTCTTGTTGTCTCACCGATCCAACCACCTACAGTAAATGATTTACCCTTTTCCAGATCCGGATGCATGAAAACTTCCTCTGTAGAAGGCAAATGAGCACGGTAAGTAGAAATCAACTTGTTAGCTTCGTCTACACAGCTTTCATCAACCTGTTTTGCTTTTTCCCACTGGTCGATTGCCACATTGTAGGCAGCTCTTGCCAAAACACCGTCATTCGGAAATACATTCTTAACTGTAGCAGCATACATCTGGCCAATCAGGATGTACGGCTGACCATAGCTAGTATTTGTAGCTGCAGCTTTCTTTGCATATTCCCTTGCTTTTGAATAATTTTTCTGATCCAGATTAATCACTGCGATCATATAATAATCTTCAGCTTTTGAAGAAGGGTCTGTTTCCATATTGGCTGCTTCTTCAAAATATTTGACAGCTGTGTCATATTCTTTATTCTTTACAGCACGTTTAGCAATACCAATAGCGGCATCTGCACTCGGCTCAAGTTCATAAGCATATGCTGCTGCAGCAAAGAATGCATCGATTTCCTGGCAACGAACACGTCTCAGCAGAGAAACGATTTCTTTTAAAGCAGCCAGATCACTCTTGCTTTCTTCAACTTTCGGAGCATACAGGTTCTGCAATGTTTCGCAATCGGCAGCACCACTGTTTGCAAATGCACCGTTCACACTTGTTTTGAATGTTGTCAGGTTGTTAACTTCTTTTTCGTTGTTGGCAGCTTGTGCAGCCTGCAACTGAGTATCCAGGATTTTAGATGCTTTCAGATAATCTTCAACGTATTGTCCTTTGTGATTAGGATCATCAGCCATCTTCTGATAAGAAGCAAACATATACAAAGAAACCCCTAATGCTTCCGTTTTGTCTCCATATTCGTTGATGATTTCACCCAACCAGTTATACAGTTTATTATAATCGGCTTTATCTCCCATCTGCTGGATATAATCCTGTGCTTTACGGGAAACGATCCAGTCTTTGCCGTAGCGTCTGTCATCACCGAAATATTTCACACGTTTGTCATATACTCCCATCAGATCATCGATCAAAGCAGCTTTCTTCGCCGGATCTTTTTCATTGGCAATCTTCCATGCCATGATCTTTACACCATGCAAATAAATATCCTTTGTTGCAGCAGGACATTCTTCGTAAACAATTTTCCAAAAATCATATGCATCCTTAAAATTCCCTGCCTTAGCATAAGGAACGAACAAGCTGATATTGGTTATACAACGGATACTGTCTTCGCCAGACCCAAATTGTGTTCCATTATCTACTCCTTTCTGTGCATATGCGCCTAGTGCTCCCATAGAGCATGCAGCCGCAATTAATAATACCTTTATTTTCATATCTGTTTTAATTTAAGTTAGCAATTTAAATTAATCTACCTTTTTCTTCCAGAACCACATTTCATTAAATGTGTAATTAACAGTAAAACGGAAATACTGTTCATCAATCATGTTTTTACCACTTGGGTTAATCTTCGTGTATTCAAAAGACACATTTACCAACGAACGGTTATCAACCAACGGTAATCCGAAACCGACGCTCACACCATATTCATTATAGCCATTTCCTTTATATGCTGCATCATCTGTATTATTTATCATCAGATAGGAATTGCTATAATGGGCACCGGCACGGTATCTTACCCGGCCGAAAAAATTACGATTCTGATAATTTGGAATAAACTCGCCTCCGGCTGCAACCCGAACACGGTTCTTAAAACTATCTTTTGAATCATCATAATACGCTTTATCCCATGTTTCATACAGTACATCCGCAGCTAATGTCATCTTATTATTTTTCACATATGATGCACCAAAACCGATCGAGTTCGGTATATCAAATGCTTTACTCTTTGTCGTATCCGAAGCTACGATCTCGGCAGAACCGGAACTGGTTGCCGCATAAGTCATATTAATATAAGTCGCATTCAAACGGTTTTTTGGAGAAAAGGCCAACCCGAATGTAACATTTTCTGTTTTACTGATCGGGTGGGTATATTGAACTCCAAAGTCCAGTTTTATATCCCGTACTTCCAGATTCTGATTACGAATCGTGTTCCGTTCTGAGCCCTGTCCTACAATAGAACTCTGCTCATGCTTGATGTTTCCAAAAAGATATCCGACATTCGCTCCGACTGAAAGACGCTTCTTCCATATATCTATAGACAAACCTGCATACAAATCGTTTAATCCGCCGGAACCATTAAATGTTTCCACATAATTAAATCCACCTTCAGATGTTCTCCGGGCACCAAAGCTATATCCGACATACGAGTAAGGTAAAATACCCACACTCATCGCAATACGTTTATGTATCGGGAACTGCATTGCAATATACTCCACATTCCCATTAATATTGTGCTGTTTATTGACTCCGTCATCAAACCATGAAAGCTGGCCCGATGCTCCAAAATCAAAAAGGAATGTCAATGAATCCATGCTTGTATACGATGCCGGGTTCATCGGGTTGATCTGTTTCGACGATCTTAATCCGAAACCAACGCCCCCCATTGCCCGTCCGGCTCCGAATGAACGATCCGCTAATTCACCATACCCAAAACGGGTATAGGGCGAGTTAGTGTTATTTTGTGCCGCTAGCGACAACTGTGTCAATATAAGAATGCTTACTATTAGTAGCTTATTAATCTTCAACATTATACTCTAAGATTCTGTTTAATCCTGTCAACACTAAATTAATGTCTGCAAAGATGGAGTTTTTTAGTCGGCTTTCAAAATAAAACGAATGACCGCCTGTTAAAAAAACCAAAAGGTTAGGATATTTTATCCGTAACTTCTCGATATACCCGTCCATCTCGTAGACTATCCCATTCACTACTCCTGCCTGGATAGCACTCTCGGTATTGGTACCCAATAAAGGGACTTCCTCCTGTTCCGTCACCAAAGGTAGTTTTTTTGTATAAAAGTTCAAAGCCTTGAAACGGGTAGTCATTCCCGGAGAGATATTCCCTCCCAGATAAGAACCCGAGGCCTCAATCAATTCGTAAGTAATTGCTGTGCCAGCATCAATGACAAGCAGGTCTTTTCCCGGTTCCAGGTAATTGGCACCGACAGCCGCAGCCAACCGGTCTTTTCCCAAAGTTTCGGGCGTTTCATATTGAACCGTTATAGGCAACTTTACAGTTTCATCCAAAAAGATAAAGCGCCGGAGCCTACCACGCAGGTAATCATTCAGCACTTCATTTTTGCCTATCACAGTCGACAATATTCCATGTTTAAAATCGTATTTCCCAAAGAGAGACTCCAATTCATCAACATCGAATTTCTTATATACAAAAGAGGCTTCCATGTGCTTCTTATTGTATACTGCAACTTTTGAAGAGGTGTTTCCTTGTTCTATAATTAAATTCACGTGACTGAAATTTTCCGCAAAGAAAAGCAAAATTGGTGAAATAATACCTATACAGGCAGCACAAACTGAAAAAAAGAGTTATCCAAGCAATTGTATTTCTACCTGTGACCAAAACGATGCACAGCCGAAAAATCCCGCTAACAGCGAGTTGTGACCAGTTTGTATCAGAAATCTGTCCCATCTGAATATAACCGGAAGTTTGTACGCCTTCCACATGAAAGAATCCGTTTCGGATGGATAAGGTATCTCCCGGTATTCCGACACACCGTTTGATATAATATTTGAGTATATGCATTTCAATTTTATCCCAACTGTTTGGATGCGGAAAATTGAAAACCAGAATATCATTGCGTTTTATCTTTTTGAAACCGGGAATGCGATAAATCTCTGTTTGCTCGTTTCTCATGGAGGCAAACAGGTTGAATAAGCGAGGTCCAACGGTCGGTTTCCAGACAAGTATATTGTCTCCTGTAATTAATCCCGGTTCCATCGAATCGCTGGGGATTTTGAAAGAGGCAAAGACAAATACCTGTAAAACAAACCATAGAGTCACTGTCATACATAGCCAGAAGACTATATTGATGGCTTTGTTGATCAGGTTATGTATTTTTCTATGCTCTTCCATCGAATTAATAGCTTTTTATACTGTCGTTTTCAATAAAAAATATCCGTTGGTTAACGATCCTTTCCGGAATAGTGAACCATAATAATGCATTAGCGGGTATTTGATCGTATGTTTGTGTTGTATCAGTTGAACTTGCATATTCTAACGGGATAAAACGTTCTTTCTCTGTATCCCAAAAGTGTAGTGTATGTTCCTGATCCAGTTTTTCTTACGCTTATTCAATGTGAATGTTTGTTTATGTTCTTTTTGAGGGATAAATTTACGAATGTTTCCATCTTTATCCGTATAAAAGGGGGCAGTAATATTTCGTAATTTATTCCCATCCGGTGAATCGGCAACCATAAATATATTATCTCCAACAACGTTTTCGAAATAACAAACAGTATCTTTTCTATGTCCGATCGCTATCGGGCACCATTCATAATAGTTATAAGTACATAAATAGACTTGATTTGATTTTCCTTTTTTTCTGTTGTTTTTGTCGACAGAAACCTTTATTGATGTCGTTTTATCCAGATATTCATTGGTAACATCATAGATTAGAGGACTTTTTAGAGTCGTAACATATCCGTCGTCTTTTTTATCCATAATAGAAAAGTCCGGATCAAAACGTGAACGATATACTTTAGCCGGTCGTCTATGTCTGACTTCTGAGAAAGAGCGGGCGTGTGTGTCGGGTTGATCTTCTCCCGGTCCGAAGCTGTAGAATTTTCCATTGTCTAAAACTACGCACCAGCTATGGCCCAGGTCCATTTTAGTCCAGGTCGTCTGTTCTACTGTAACCGGAATGCCACAAGCTCTCATTATAAAAGTACCCAGATTGCATAATCCTTCGCATTGGCTGATTCCGGAACGGTAGGTTTCGTCAATGGTTGGATAAAAGGGAAGACCGGTATGTCCATATTTCATAATGCCTTTCAGATGTTCATTAAGTACGAAGCATGCCTCTAAAGGAGTTTTTACTTTAGCAGAATCCAGTATGGGAACGAAGCGCTCCATAATTTCTCTTCTCAAATGAGATACCTCTTCACATTGTGCGCGGTAGGGGAGGATGTATTTACAGAAATCATTGAATGAAACATTTTTTGCCCATGGCTTTTGCCAGACAGTAAAAGCCAGTTCTATATTGTCAATAAGAAAGCGGCTGTCAAGTGTCAATATATCATCTACTTTTTGTTCTTTTATTCTGTAACCCAATTTAAATAAAAAATCACAATGCATTTTGATTGCTTTTTCTCCGTTGAATTGACTTATGTCTGGCCTGTATTTTTCTTTTTTAGTAGACATGAAGTATGCCTCTCGTGAAAAATGATAGGGCATGTTTTCAATAAGGAATTTAGTTGCTTTTAATTTTTGAGGATTTTTTTTGAAATGATTCAGTACGGTTTTTAATTCAGTTTCGTTTTCTCCGGCTACTTGAAGAGCATAATCGAGTGGTTTGTTCCGGTTACAGGAACAACCATGATAATTATCATAAACCAACTATAAATCCTACGTTTCATATTCTTATGTTTTTAGCAAAAATTTTCCGATAAAATAGGAGAATAAAATTCATCCCTTTTGATAACGGCGAACATTCTCGCCACAAGTTTTGCCCGTAAAGCATTG
>NZ_QSDP01000044.1:0-51567 GCF_003463685.1 Parabacteroides sp. AM58-2XD | reverse complement strand
GGGACTAAAGTCCAATGAGATAGATCCTTTACTAATCCGTCAGCTGAAGCAGACGGCAAATAAACTTGTAACAAGGCTTGTTTTATTGACTGGCTTTAACACACCCCCTGCCCCCTCTCGAGAGGGGAGCCAGTTACAACCAGTCACAAAACTAATAGTTCAATTATTTCTAAATAAACAGCCGAATATTGTTGCAGCTGAAACCTGAAACGTGGAATGTGAATACTTCCGGGAGAATGTCGGATAGGATGTAAAAAAACTGGACAGGACTGTCTAATTATTAGACATACCTTGATGCTTGGCTGTCCTTTATTTTGTTGATATTTAATGTTTTATTGTTTTGGCACGTATTTTGGTCGTTGGAATGTGTAAATAACCGAAATAACAAAAAATAGTATATCAATGAGAACGATATTGCGAAACTTTCTGAATGTGCTGCGCCGCTTCAAGATGGCGTCTTTCCTGAATATAGTGGGACTGTCGGTAGCCTTTACCGCTTTTCTGGTGATTATGATGCAGGTTGAATATGAACAGACTTTCGACCGGTGTTACCCGACCGCTTCACGCATTTGCCGGGTGGACGTGAATCATGGGGAAGTGGATATTTATGCATCGATACTGCCCCGTGCACTGGCAGATGCTGTTTTTGCTTCATCCCCTCATATAGAAAGCAGTGTACTGCTAAGCCCCTCCAGTGGACATTACTATGTGACCGTGGGAGAGGAGGGGAATGAGAAAGGTTTTAAAGAATCAATCATCTCCTGTTATTCGGATTTTGTACATGTTTTCGAACCGTCTATACTGGAGGGGACTGCTTCCTGCCTGGAAGATCCAGAGAAGGTAATCATACCGGAAAGCATGGCCCGGCGAATGTTTGGTAAGGAACCGGCCGTGGGAAAAAACATTTATTGTAAGGATGAAATATGGTATATAGACCAGAAGAACTTTACCGTCGGTGGCGTCTATAAAGATTTTCCGGAGAATGCACAGATGAAAAATAGCATTTATATTCGTATGAAGGAAGATTGGGGGAAAGATGACTGGTATTCTCAGAACTTTATGGGGTATATCTTGCTGGATTCGCCCGAATCGAGACAGGAGGTGGAAGATAACTTCAACAAGACATTCGACTTTTCTAAATATGGAACCCAGGATAAGACATTCCTGCATCTGATTCCTGTCACGGACATTTATTATACGGCCGGCCAGTATGAAGATATGATCAAAGCCGGAAATATCGATACGATGCGGTTGCTGGTATTGATCGCTTTGCTGATCATTATCATTGCCGGAATCAATTTTACGAATTTCAGTACGTCACTGGCACCGATGCGCATCAAAAGTATCAATACGCAGAAGGTATTGGGCAGTTCGACAGCCAGTCTGCGAATCAGCCTGATGGTCGAAGCGGTTGCCATTTGTCTGTTTTCCTGTCTGCTCTCTTTCTTGCTGACCTGGATGCTGAACAGGTCGGGAGTTCTTACCTTTGTGGAGGCGGATACGAATATGCTGCATTATATACCTTTATTATTTATGATGCTAGGAATGGCTGTTTTGCTGGGAGTGATAGCGGGACTGTATCCGGCGTGGTATATGACCTCTTTCCAGCCGGCATTGGTCCTGAAAGGGAGTTTCGGGTTATCGGTTTCGGGACGGAAATTGCGTATGGTCCTGATCGGTTTCCAGTACGTTGTCTCGATCGGTTTGATTATCGGCTCCTTCTTCATACAACTTCAGAATAATTATATGCGTTCCTACAAGCTGGGATTTGATAAGGATCAGGTTGCAATGGCCGTTTTAAGTACCGAGATGGTCGAAAAGTCAGGCGATCTGTTGATGAACCGGCTGAAAGAACATGTCGCCATCGAAGATGTAGGCTTTGCCAGCGATAAAGTGGGAGCATCGAATAACTATTCCGCAAATAATTTCGTTTGTAACGATAAAGAGTTCAATACTGAAATAGTATATACCTCGTGGAACTTTCTCGATGTCGTAGGGATTCCGATTATCAGCGGACATAATTTCAACCACTCGGATGCAGAGAGTGATTCTACTTATACCTGTATTTTTACCCGCCGGGTACAGGAACTGGCTCCTGATATGGAACCGGGGCATCTGTTGAAGAAAAGTTGGATGGGGATAGGCCGTGTTGCCGGTTTTGTCGATAACATAAAGATTTCATCGCTACGCTCGATAACCCGGCCGCTGGTTTTTATAGTAACCAAAAAACAGGTAACGCCTGTCTGCTATATCCGCCTGGTTGCCGGAGCCGATGTGGAAGATGCCGTCGCCCATATCCACCGGGTAATAGCCGATATCGATCCGGCATATCCGTTCGAGGTGGAGTTTTATGATACGGTATTCAATAATCTGTATCATAAAGAACAGTATCTGAAAAAGATGGTCACTTTGTTCAGCCTGCTGGCTATCGTGCTGTCGATCGTGGGTGTCTTTGGACTGGTTGTTTTTGAAACGCAATACCGGCGTAAAGAGATCGGAGTGCGTAAAGTGTTCGGTGCTACGGTAGGGGAGGTTTTGAATATGTTTAACAGGTCTTATCTGCGTATTGTCTCGATCTGTTTTGTGATCGCTGTCCCGTTTGCTTATTACGGTGTACATAAATGGCTGGAAAACTTTTCCGATAGGACCCCGATCTATTGGTGGGTGTTTGTGTTGGCTTTCGGCATTGTGGCCGGTATAACCATGCTGACGGTTACATTCCAGAACTGGAAAGCGGCAAATGAGAATCCGGTGAACAGTGTAAAAAGTGAATAACTAATCTAAACAATAAATATATCATGAGTAATCTTTTAAATTTAAAATCATTCTTTAAATTCCTGGGACGGAATAAGGGATATACAGCCATCGACCTGTTCGGCCTGTCGGTTTCGCTGATGTTCGTGATCCTGATAGCTACCTATGTCACCGGGGAGTTGATGACTGACCGTTATCATGAAAAAGCCGATCGGATATATGTTTTAGGTAACGGTGAATATACAGGTTCTGCCTATCGGATCGGTTACCGCCTGGAAGAACGTTATCCGGAGATAGAGAAAGTGTGCCATGTCATGACACGTGTCTTCGACAATACCCCGTTGAAGAACGGTGAGAATAACCTGACGGCAAACCTGATGCTTGCCGATACGACTTTTTTCGACTTTTTCAATTTTCCGTTGGTAAAAGGAAATTGGGAACAGGCGTTAGCTGCAAAGGATTATGCTGTGATCTCCGAATCTTTTGCCAATAGGTATTTCGGAAATGAGGACCCGATGGGTAAAACGATCCGCATCAATGATAACTTGTCGCTGATTGTTAACGCTGTAATGAAGGATATTCGCTATTCAGTTATCCCTGATGAAGATATCCTGTTCCGGATCGACAATGTCGATGCAATTGGAAAGGGTATGTTCGACAACTATAATAGTGTCGGAGCTGTCAATGTTTTCGTGATGGAACGCGAGGGGGCTGATATTTCTTCCCGCTCCGATGATATAAGGGACTGGTTCAAGACCTTTTTCAAGATATATGAAAAAGGATCATTTAAGGAAGTCAATTTTGTCCCGTTGAAAAAGTTATACTTCTGGGAGCAGAGCAATCCGTTCGGAATGTTTACCATAGAGAGGGGGAACTGGCAGTTTGTGATGATCCTGCTATCGGTTGGTTTGCTTATTCTTTTGTTTGCCGTTATTAATTATGTAAATCTGACTGTGGCGCAAACCGGTTTCCGGGCAAAGGAAATGGCTACCCGGCGATTGTTGGGGTCTTCGCGTAAAGAACTGTTTTCCCGTCTGATCATGGAATCGACGTTGCTGACAACGATTTCTTTCTTTGCCGGTTTGCTGCTGGCCTTTTTCTTTGCGCCTTTTGCGAGCAATCTGTTGCAGAAGCAGGTAGATCTGGTTGATATGATCACTCCGTTGAATGGCATGATCGTTATCGTTTTGATCGTTCTGATCGGATTTATATCCGGACTGTTGCCGGCGATCGTCATCTCGAATGCGAAGCCGATCGAAGTGGTGAGGGGGACTTTCCGTAAACAAACGAAGATGGTATTCAGTAAGTTCTTTATTGTTTTTCAGAATACGATCACTATTTGCCTGATTGCTGCCGCCGTTACGATGTTTTTGCAGGTAAAATACCTGATCAAAGCTCCGTTGGGATATAACTCGGTGAATATTCTGAATATAAACGGTGAAGAGATGCCGGATAAAAATATGGCTTATACGCTGGTAAACGAGTTGAAGCAATTGTCTTGTGTCAGCCGGGTAGGGATAGGTTACGGAACGCCTTTCAATATGGGAATGAATTATACGGCCCGTTATGATAATAAGAGTATTAGTTTTCAGGGTATTCGTTGTGATAAGGAGTATTTTGATATTTTGGGCTTTAAAACTTTGCGGGACAATCATGTAGCTGACCCTGTCAAGTATTTTCTGTCCGAAGGATCGATGAAGGCGTTGGAACTGAATGAAGATGCAACGGATTTTGATTTTAATGTCTGGGGTAAGCATCCTATTGCCGGCATCGTCAAAGATTTTCAGTTGCGTAATGTGATGCTGGAGAATAAGCCGGTCATTGTGATGCTTCACGAGAATAAAGAAGATTTTAGTCCGCATGATATCGTAGTGGAGGTGAACGGGGAACCGTTTGCCGCCCGCCAGGAAGTGGCGGCTGTGTATAAAAAGCTGGCAAGGATGGACTTTGACGGTAAGTTTCTGGATGAGCAGATCGAGGAATCATTTGCCGTTCAGACAAGGACCTCTACGATCGTCATGATTTTTGCTGCTATCGCAATACTGATCTCATTGCTGGGGTTGCTTGCCATGTCGACCTATTTTATACAGCAGCGTGCGGCAGAGATAGCCGTCCGTAAAGTCTTTGGCTCGACAAATGCACAGGTGCTTCTCCGGTTGGTAAAGGCTTTCCTGACCTATGTGGCAGTAGCTTTTATTATTGCCATACCATTGATCTGGCATTTTATGAACGGGTGGCTTACCGGTTATTCGTACCGTATCACACTTTCTCCCTGGATCTATGCAGTTGCCGGACTGTTTTGCCTGATCATTTCATTTATCACTGTCTTTATCCAGAGTTACCAGGCAGCAACAGCCAATCCGATAGAAAGTATAAAAGATAATTAGTTATTTGTAAATGAGGACAGTCCTGTAAAAAAATTAGACAGGACTGTCCATTTATTAGACAATACCGGAACTTTGACCTTGTGAGTATTTGTTTGACAATTAGTTAGTTGGTTCTTTTGGCATGTATTTTGAGTTGAAAAGAGTATCTAATGAATAGTATATAGTACAGGGAATGAGTAAAACCCAATAATTGATGAACCATGAGTAATATTTTGAATTTTAAATCTTTCCTTAATTTCTTGGGAAGGAACAAGGGGTATACGGCTATCGACCTGTTTGGTTTGTCCGTGTCGCTGATGTTTGTGATCCTGATCGCGACCTATGTGGTCGGTGAGTTATCGACCGACCGTTTTCATGAGAAGGGAGACCGTATCTATGCGTTGACGAATGGCGAGTCGACGGGTTCGGCCTACCAGATAGGATATCGCCTGGAAGAACGTTATCCGGAGATTGAGAAGAGTTGCCATGTGCTGGCCCGGGCATTCTACCTGCCGGTTCAAAGCGGAGAGCATAAGCTGAATGCCGGCCTGATGCTTGTCGATACGACCTTTTTCGACTTTTTCAATTTCCCTCTGATAAGAGGAAACAGAGACCAGGCCTTTGCTGCCAGGAACTATGCTGTGATCTCCGAGTCGTTTGCCAATAAGATTTTTGGCAATGAAGACCCGATGGGGAAAACGATCCGTGTCAATGATGAGTTGACGGTGGTTGTCAACGGCGTACTGAAGGATATACGCCATTCCGTGATCCCCAATGAAGATATCATGTGCCGCATCGATAACATCAGGGCGGTAGGGCAGAATATGTTTGACGATTATAACAGTGCAGGGTCTGTGAATGTTTTCGTGATGAAACGCGAAGGAGCTGATCTTGCCTCTAAATCGGATGATATCCGGAACTGGTTCAAGACATTCTTCTGGATATATGAAAGAGATTTATCGACAGTTGTCGAGTTTGTTCCTTTGAAACAGTTGTATTTCTGGAATCATACATATTCGCCCGGCATAGAGAGGGGCAACCGCCAGTTCGTGATCATTTTGTTATCGGTCGGTTTGCTTATCCTCCTGTTTGCCATCATTAATTATATTAACCTGACGGTGGCGCAGACCGGTTTCCGGGCAAAGGAGATGGCTACCCGGCGGTTGTTGGGGTCTTCACGCAAAGAATTGTTTTCGAGGCTGATTATAGAGTCGACTTTGCTGACAGCTATTTCTTTCTGTATCGGTTTGTTCCTGGCTTTCCTCTTTGCTCCTTATGCCGGCGATCTGGTACAAAAACAGATTTATCCGTCTGAAATGATCACCCCGCTGAACGGGATCATTGTCATTCTTCTGATCGCGCTTATCGGATTTATTGCCGGGTTGCTACCCGCGATTGTCATTTCTAATGCCAAACCGATCGAAGTGGTGCGCGGGACTTTCCGCAAACAGACGAAGATGGTGTTCAGCAAGTTTTTCATCATTTTCCAGAACATAATCACGATCTGCCTTATTGCCGCCTCCATTACTATGTTTTTGCAGGTGAAGCATTTGGTTAAAGCGCCGTTGGGATATAATTCGGAGAACATCATCGATATAAGCGGAGAAGCATTGTCGAACCGGCAGACTTGTTTTACCCTGGTAAACGAGTTGGAACAACTGGCCAGTGTGAAACGGGTAGGAGTGGCGGAAGGTACTCCGTTCAATATGGGGATGAACTTTACAGGCCGTTTCGATGATAAGAATATCAGTTTCCAGGAGTTTAGCGGTGATAAGAATTATTGGGATATGCTCGGTTTTGAAATTCTGCGCGATAATAATGTGGCCGAAACGGTTAAATATTATCTGTCCCAGGAAACGATGAGGGTACAGGAACTGCCGGAAGATGTTATGGCTTATAAATACAGAGGGTGGAAAGATGTGACTGTGGCCGGTATCGTCAGGGATTTCCAGTTGAACAATATCCTGATGGACAAACAACCGACTATCCTGATGCTTTATATAAACAGGGAAGACCTGCATCCGCGCAATGTGTTGGTGGAAGTAAAAGGCGATCCGTTTGCCGCCCGTAAGGAAGTGGCGGCTGTCTTTGAGAAACTGACAGGGTTGGAGTTTACCGGTCGGTTTATCGATGAGCAGATCGAGCTTTCGTTCGCCGACCAGGAAAGGACGTTGAAGATCGTTTCGATCTTTGCTCTGATTGCTATCCTGATCTCTTTATTGGGATTGCTGGCGATGTCGACCTATTTTATCCAGCAGCGTTCTTCGGAGATAGCGGTACGTAAGGTTTTCGGTTCGACAAATGTGCAGGTGCTTGTACGGTTGGTAAAGGCCTTCCTGACTTATGTAGGAATAGCGTTCATTATTTCGGTACCGGTGATCTGGTATTTTATGAATGGGTGGCTGTCGGAGTATTCTTACCGTATTGTTTTATCGCCGTGGATATACGCTGCGTCGGGATTGTTCTGCCTGCTTGTTTCATTCGTGACGGTGTTTCTTCAAAGTTATCTGGCGGCTATTTCAAATCCGGTCGAAAGTATAAAAGATAATTAGGCGGAGGCTAAGGGTTTGTATTGTTCTTTGTCTAATTATTTTACACCAGTGTCTAAAATTTAGACACATCTGATAACGCCTTGATTCGTCAAGGCGTTATTTATTAGATGATTACATGTTTGGCATGCGTTTTGAACCTATTCGGGTAAAAATAAATATATAATGAAAACAATTCTTCGAAATTTCATCAGTGTATTACGTCGTTTTAAGATGGCAACGCTTCTTAATATCTTAGGGCTTTCAGTGGCTTTTTCTGCATTTATGATCATTATGATGCAGGTCGATTATGATAAGAATTTTGACACTTTCCATAATGAAGCCGATAATATTTACCGGGTGGAGCTACAGTGGGGTAAGGAAACGCCGCAGGCTATTGTAAGCCGGCCCCTGATGGATGTGTTTTTCAACTTTTCACCGCATATCATAGCCGGAGCCATTAGCTATCCTATCTATAGTGAGACGGTTTTTATTGTAGATAAGGACGGGAAACAGGATAGTTATATGGAACCGAATATGACTATTTATCCTTCCTTTACCGATGTGTTTACTTTTGATATGTTGGAAGGAACGAAGGATGCCCTGAAGGACCCGGAAAAGATCTTGATCTCGGAAAGTCAGGCTAAAAAGATATTCGGTACGGAATCGGCTGTCGGGCGGAGGATGAAAGCGAAAGATACCAGAGGGCGGTTGGCTGGCCTCTTTACCATACCTGAGATGGATTATACAGTGGGAGGTGTCTATAAGGATTTTCCGGTAAACGGTATCCTTCAGAATGCTGTCTATGTGAAACTGGATGATAAGGAGGGCCTGAATGATTGGGGAAGTTCTAATTATTATGCTTATATCCGCCTGGATAGCCCCGAAGCGGCAAAGGATTTGACAAACGACTTTCTGGATTATTATAAAAAACATGAGATAGGGAAAAATATGCCGTGGTTTACCGATGACCTGAATTTGCGGTTGACTCCTTTGACGGAACTTCATTATGTAACGGATGTTCTTTATGACATGGTTCCTAAGACTAGCCGCCAGACGATATTGGTTCTGATTGCCATCGCATTTGTTATTATGCTTATTGCCGGTATCAATTTTACCAATTTCAGTACGGCTTTGACTCCAATGCGTATGAAAAGCATCAATACGCAAAAGGTGCTGGGTAGTTCTAATGCAACATTACAGTTCTCTTTATTGATGGAAGCGGTTTGTATCAGTGTCGTGGCTTTCTTGCTGGCATTATGGATCGTCCGTATGACGGCGAGCAGTCCCATAACCGGCCTGATCAATGCGGATATCTCTTTTTCCGCTCATCCGGTGTTGATTTCGTTGACGGCTCTGCTGTCTGTGCTGGTCGGAGTGCTGGCCGGGATTTATCCGTCTTATTATATGACATCTTTCTCGCCGGCGCTGGTGCTGAAAGGTAATTTCGGACTTTCTCCCAAAGGAAGGGTATTGAGGAACGTGCTGATCAGTGTGCAGTTCATTTCTTCATTTGTTTTGATTATGGGCGCTATGTTCATGTATTTGCAAAATAATTTTATGCGAACCAGTTCGTTGGGATATGACAAAGATCAAATCATCGTGACAGACCTGACGGCTACAGTCTTAAACAGTAAAGAGGCTTTCACGAATCGTATGAAATCGTTCTCCGGTATTGAGGATGTGACCTGTGCGGAGTTTCTGTTGGCCAGCCAGGATCAGTATATGACCTGGGGACGTGAACTGAATGGTAAAAATATTCAGTATCAGGTGATGCCGGTCGATCCTTCTTTCCTGAAGGTACTGAATATTGCAGTAAGTGACGGGCGGGATTTCCGGGAAGAAGATACTTTGACAGAGCATGGTGCCTATATATTTAATGAACGTGCGCGAAAGACCTATGACATTCAGCTGGGAGATAAGATCGGTGATATGGAGGTGATTGGTTTTGTTCCGGATATCAAGTTCGCTTCTTTCCGTACGGAGGTGGTTCCGATGGCATTCTTAGTGCGTGGTAAAAGTTATTCGGGAGGTGCGGCGTTTGCATATATCAAGGTAAAAGCCGGCTCGGACATGGGAGCTGCCATGACGCATGTCAAGAATGTAATGAGCGAGATTCATCCGGATTATCCTTTCGATATCACTTTCTTTGATAAAGTGCTGAATAATTTATATGAAAAAGAAACGAGTCTGGGAGCATTGATCACATTATTCAGTCTGATAGCCGTCTTTATCTCGATGGTGGGTGTCTTTGGTCTGGTAGTATTCGACAGCCAGTATCGCAGAAAGGAAATAGGTGTCCGCAAGGTGATGGGGTCTTCCGTGTCGCAGATTCTGATTATGTTTAACAAAACGTATGTCCGTATCCTGTTGATATGCTTTGTGCTGGCCGCTCCGTTGACCTGGTATGCCATTCATGCCTGGTTGGAGAACTTTGCTTACCGTACTCCGATCTATTGGTGGGTGTTCATACTGGCTTTCCTGCTGGTGTCGGCTGTGACGATCGTTACTGTTACCTTCCAGAACTGGCGGGCGGCAAGCGAAAATCCGGTGATAAGCATAAAAACAGAATAGCGGATGGGTCATTAGATTTATAAACTTAGTACAGATACTATCATGAAAACAATTATCAGGAATTTATTAGGAGTTGTCCGTCGTTTTAAAATGGCGACTCTATTGAATGTGATGGGTTTAAGTATAGCCTTTGCTGCCTTTATAATTTTAATGATCCAGTTACAATATGACTGGGGGTTCGACAGGTTCCAAAAGAATGCAGAACGGATTTACCGGGTAGGACTTTATACTCCGGATTGGGGGAACCAGGTGGTTGTTTCTCCCCCTTTTGCAGAGGCTTTCGTTCAATCGTCTCCCCATATAGAGACGGGAGTATTACTTTCTTCCTGGGGTAGTCAGCTTGCATTAAAAAGGGGAAATGATACGGATGAAACGAGTTTCTGGTGTCCGGTAAATGCAATAACTCCTGAATATGCCTCTGTTTTCGACTTTCAGATGCTGGAGGGGAAGATAGAAAGCCTGGATAATCCGGGGTATGTTTTGATAGCACAGAGCCAGGCTGAAAAGTTTTTCGGAGATGAACCGGCTGTCGGCAAACAGTTGACAGCCGATAAGTTATCTTTTGTTGTGGGTGGCGTATATAAGGATTTTCCTCAAAATTCAGTGGTACAAAATGCCGTATACAGGAGAATCGGTGAAAAGGAGAATCAGGATAATTGGAATGCCAACGGCTACCAGTTATATGTGTTACTGGATGATCCCGGTAAAAAAGACCAGATAATTGCTGACTTCAAGAATCATTTCAACCATGAATATTATGATTGGAAAACGAAAGATGTGAGACTGACCCAACTGACCGATATTTATTATGAGGCAGATGCCCGTTTTGATTCACAGAAAGACAAAGGTAATAAAACGATGGTATTCGTGTTGTTTACCATCGCTGTATTGATCGTTGTCATTGCCGGGATTAATTTTACGAATTTCAGCAATGCACTTGTTCCCATGCGTATCCGAAGTATCAATACACAAAAGGTTCTGGGAGGATCGGATAATACGTTGCGTTGTGCCATGTTGGTTGAAGCGGTAGCGATCTGTCTGTTTTCTTTCATCCTTTCCTTGTTTATTGTTAAAGGGATGGCTAATACCTGGTTGGCAGATATGATCAGTGGAGAACTTTCATTGGAAGCCAACATTCCTTTATTGATAGGGACGGGAGTTCTGGCTGCTCTTACCGGTTTGCTGGCCGGAGCATATCCTGCCTGGCATATAACGTCGTTTTCTCCTGCCTTGGTTTTGAAAGGATCGTTTGGATTGTCTCCTTCCGGTAAAAGGATGAGAAGTTTGCTGGTCTCTTTCCAGTATGTCATCTCTTTTGCTCTGATTATTGCCGCTTTGTTTATTTACTTGCAGAATCATTACATGCTGGCCTCTTCTTTAGGTTTCGATAAGGAGCATGTGGCTATTGTGGAATTGAACGGCCAGTTGATTAAAAATATAGAGGCCGTGGAAAATCGATTAGAGCAGGAAGTCTCTGTGCAGGAAGTTTCTTTTGCGGCAGATTTACTTTCGGCAAGTGATGAATATACCGACTTTGGCCGTGGTTACAGGGAGAATAACGTACAGTTCAAAGTGTTTGTCGTTTCACCTGATTTTCTTAGGCTGATGAACATTCCAGTTATTTCGGGACGGGATTTCCTTCAGGAAGACAGTAAATCGGTTGGGGGCGTTTACCTGTTTAACGAAGCGGCCAGATTGCAATATGATCTGGTTGCCGGTGAATATATCACGGGAAATGAATGGTATGAGGCTCCTCCCGCCTTGATTGCCGGGTTTATAGATGATATTAAGTATGCTTCGTTCCGTACGGAAGTGGCACCGATGGCTTTTTATGTTTCGCCTGCGGCTGGGTATCGGCCGAGGTATGCCTATATCAAAATAAAGGCGGGGGCGGATATCCGGGATGCAGTGGCTTCGATCAGGAAAGCCTTGACTTCGATAGATAAGAATTTCCCCGCCGAGATCAGGTTTTATGATACGATATTGAATAATCTCTATAAGCGGGAACTGAGCATCGGGTGGCTGATCTCTTTATTCAGCCTGATAGCTGTGTTTATATCGGTTGTCGGTGTGTTGGGACTGGTTATTTTTGAGAGCGAATACAGAAAGAAAGAGATCGGTCTCCGGAAAGTTCATGGTGCTACCACTTCGCAGATATTGCTTATGTTCAATAAAGTCTATGTCCGTATCCTGATTGTCTGTTTCGTTCTGGCAATACCGGTTGCCTATTATGGGGTGAGCCGTTGGATGGTTTATTTTGCCTATAAGATTCCGATGTATTGGTGGGTATATGCGGTCGCTTTTGTAGTCGTTTCCGTTATAACATTCCTGACGGTTACTTTCCAGAACTGGAAGACTGCCAATGAAAATCCGGTAGAAAGTATAAAAACAGAATAGCTATCATGCAACATTTCTGAATTTATTACGTATTTATTAAAAAGTTGTTTGGTGAACAACCTTAAATCGGAGTAATAATTCAATTGATATGAAAACTATTTTAAGAAACTTTATCAGCGTGCTTCGCCGTTTCAAAATGGCAATGTTGCTGAATGTATTTGGACTAAGCATCGCTTTTGCTGCTTTTATGGTGATTATGATGCAGGTGAATTATGACTACACGTTCGATTCCTGCCAGCCGGAAGCAGATGCAATCTACCGCATGGACATGGATTTTCAGGGAAAAGCGAGTGCCGTTTTCAGCCGTCCTTTTGCGAGAGGTTTTACAGAGTCATCGCCCCATATTAAGGCCGGCATGATTATGGCGTCGTGGAATTCCGAACTTTTTTATAGTGTCGAACGGCAAGGGGAGAGGCTGAATTTTCAGGATCCGGTCGTGAATGCTTCGCCCGGGATTACCCGTGTCTTTCATTTCAATATGCTGGAAGGAGATGAAACGGCACTGGATCAGCCGGAGACTGCCATCATCCCTGAAAGTATGGCGCGTCGCCTGTTCGGAGACGAGTCGGCTATAGGAAAACGGCTGATGAATGTGGAGACGGGAAGTACGGTAGCAACAATAAGCGGCGTCTTTAAAGATTTTCCCCTTAACTCTTCTATCCGGAATATTATCTACCGGCAGATGCATCCGAAAGAAAACTACGATACTTGGAGTAATCAGAATTATTTCTTCTTTTTCCGAATGGATGATCCTGCCAATACGAAGGATGTGAAAGAAAACTTTATGAAGAATTTTGATGCATCCCAACAGTTCGGTAAAGATTTTGACTGGGAGAAAGATGGTATTGACCTGCGTATCACACCACTTCCCGAGTTACATTTCCTGGAAAATGTCTCTTTCGACTCAATGCCGAAGGCCAGCCGTCAGACAGTGCGTGTCTTGTTTGCCATAGCTTTTGTCATCTTACTGATTGCGGGTATCAACTTTACCAATTTCAGTACGGCACTGACACCGATGCGTATCAAAAGTATCAATACGCAAAAGGTGCTGGGAAGTCCGGATAGTGTGCTTCGTTTGAGTTTACTGGCGGAGGCAATTATCGTCAGTGCGGTGGCTTATCTGATTTCGCTGGGGATGTTGTTTATAGCCGGTAAGACTTTTATAGCCTCTTTGGTGGATGCCGACATGGCTTTTTCGGCACAGTCGGGAGTTATTACTACTACGGCGGTTATTGCTGTGGCTGTCGGTGCGTTGGCTGGCCTTTATCCGGCTTGTTATATTACCTCTTTCCCGCCGGCACTGGTACTGAAAGGCAGTTTCGGACTGTCTCCAAAAGGGAGGTTGCTCAGAAGTACATTGGTCAGTATCCAGTTCATTGCTTCATTTATCCTGATTATCAGTTCCCTGTTCATGTTTTTGCAAAACCGGTTTATGCAGAATACACCGCTTGGATATGACAAGGACGAATTGATCGTGATGGAGCTGAACGGTAAGGTGAATAAGAGCCAGGATGTATTGGCGAGTGAGGTAAAAACATTCTCCGGGATTGAAGATATCACTTTTGCCGAACAGGTTTTATCGAGCCGGGACTTCTATATGGCTGGGGGCGCGAGTATAAAGATAAGGATATTAACTTTCAATGTATCCCGGTGTCTCCTTCTTTCCTTCGTGTGATGGGGATTAAAGTGACCGACGGACGTGATTTTCGTCCGGAAGATGACCTGAAAGATACGGGATGCTATATATTTAATGAGAAGGCCCGTGAGATGTACGATTTGGAACTGGGGGATAAGATTGACGGTGGCGAGATTATTGGTTTTATGCCTAATATCAAGTTTGCTTCTTTCCGCAATGAAGTTTCACCGATGACTTTCTATGTCTGGGGAAAATACTATTGGGGAGGGGAAGTCGACAGTAAATATTATGCAGCAGCCTATGTCAGGGTAAAGGCCGGCAGTGATTTGCGTGCGGCAATGAAACATATTCAGGCTTCATTAAAGAAGATCGATCCGGTTTATCCTTTTAAAGTATCTTTTTATGACGAGATATTACAACGTACCTATGTGAAGGAACTGAAGATCAGTAACCTGATCACCCTTTTCAGTGTTATTGCGATCTTAATCTCCATAGTGGGAGTCTTCGGACTGGTGGTGTTTGAGAGTGAATACAGACGTAAAGAGGTGGCTGTCCGCAAAGTATTGGGATCGTCCACTCCGCAAATATTGGTGCTGTTCAACAGGAGTTATCTGATTATTCTGGTTATTTGTTTTATCTTGTCGGCTCCTGTGGCTTTCTATGGTGTATATCGTTGGCTGGAAAACTTTGCTTATCGCACGCCGATGTACTGGTGGGTATTTCTGGCAGCCTTTATTATTGTTTCGGTCATCACCTTTATAACCGTAACTTTTCAGAACTGGCATGTCGCTAATTCAAATCCGGTGGAGAGCATAAAGTCGGAGTGACCGGGAAGTTATTTTCCTTTATGAATGTCTAATAATTTGACACGACTGTCTAATTATTAGACATTCATTTTTAAGGCGTGAGCCAAATGTTCTTGATAGATAAAGAGTTATCGTTTTGGCATGTTATTTGAACGAATTGGATAAAAAGAGGTCAATATGAAAACGATATTACGAAACTTTATCAGTGTACTCCGCCGTTTCAGGATGGCGACTTTGTTGAATATTCTGGGATTAAGCATTGCTTTCGCCGCATTTATGGTGATCATGATGCAGGTAAGTTATGATTATACGTTCGATTCCTGCCAGCCGGAATCAGAAGCGATCTATCGGATGGATATGTAATATCAGGGAGAACAGGTAGCCATTATGAGCCGTCCTTTGGCGAGGGCTTTTACAGAATCGTCGCCGCATATCAAAGTAGGAACCCTTATGACATCGTGGACTTCCGACGGGTTTTACAGTGTCGAACGGAGCGGTGAGATACAAAACTTTCAGGATCCGATAGCGACGGTAACCCCCGACTTTACCCGTGTTTTCCATTTCGATATGGTGGAAGGCGATGAAACGGCGCTGGAGCAACCGAAGTCGGCCATGATTCCCGAAGCATTGCTAATCGCCTGTTCGGTAATGAATCGGCTATCGGTAAACAGTTGATGGGTGGGACATCGGGAAAGGTAGTCGCGATCGTCAGCGGTGTTTTTAAAGATTTCCCCCGTAATTCTTCTGTCCGCAATATCATTTACCTCCAGATGGATCCGAAGGAAAATTATGATGAGTGGGGTAACAGTAATTATTTTTTCTTTTTCCGTATGGATGATCCGGCAAATGCGGAAGATGTGAAGGAAAACTTCAAAAAGAATTTCGATAAAACAAAAATGGCCGGTTCCGATCTGGATTGGGAAAGGGATAAGATCGACCTGCATATCACTCCGCTTACCCAATTACATTTCCTGACCAACGCTTCTTACGATTCGATGCCGAAAGCCAGTCGTCAGACAGTACAGGTGTTGTTTGCCATCGCTTTCATAATCCTGCTGATTGCCGGTATCAATTTTACGAACTTCAGCACGGCATTGACACCGATGCGCATTAAGAGCATCAATACGCAGAAGGTGCTCGGTAGTCCGGATAGCCTGCTACGGCTGAGTTTATTGGGAGAGGCTGTCATTATCAGTTTCGTGGCATTCCTGATTTCACTGGTCGTATTGCATCTGGCTGAAGATTCGTTTATTGCTTCTTTGGTGGATGCCGATATGTCTTTGGTGGTGCAATGGAAAATTCTCGGTGTCACAGGAATCATTGCCCTGCTAGTCGGTGTGTTGGCAGGGGCTTATCCGGCTTGTTACATCACCTCTTTTCCGCCGGCCCTGGTGCTGAAAGGGAGTTTTGGGTTGTCGCCTAAAGGACGTGTGCTGCGGAGTACATTAGTCAGTATTCAGTTTATTGCATCCTTTATCCTGATCATCGGTTCTCTGTTCATGTTCCTGCAAAACCATTATATGCAAAGTGCGCCGCTTGGATATGATAAGGACGAACTGATCGTTGTCGAGCTGAACAGTAAGATCAATAAAAACCTGAGTGTGCTGGAAAGTGAAATAAAAACATTTTCAGGAATAGAAGCTATCACGTGTGCCGACCAGATATTGTCGAGCCGGGACTATTATATGGGCTGGGGACGGAATTATAACGACAAACCTATCGATTTTCAATGTATCCCGGTTTCCCCGAGTTTTCTGCATGTCATGGGAATAAATGTAATCGATGGCCGTGATTTCCGGCCGGAAGATGATCTGAAAGATAAAGGAACGTATATATTTAATGAAAAGGCACGCGATATGTATGATCTTGTGGTGGGTGAATCGGTCGAAGGCGAAGAGATTGCCGGAATTATTCCTAATATCAAGTTTGCTTCTTTCCGTAACGAAGTGTCGCCAATGGCTTTTTACATCGGTGGAAAGTATTGGAAAGGAAATGACGGAATCCGGTATTACAGTGCAGCTTATATCAAAGTAAAGGCCGGTAGCGACCTGTGGGCTGCCATGGAACATGTAAAAGCATCGTTGGGCAAGATCGATCCGGTCTATCCGTTTAAAGTCTCTTTTTACAATGAGGTGTTGCAACATACGTACGACAAGGAGTTGAAGATAAGTAACCTGATAACCTTGTTCAGTCTGATAGCCATATTTATTTCTGTTGTCGGTGTTTTTGGGCTGGTCGTTTTCGAAAGCGAGCATAAGCGTAAGGAAGTGGCGGTACGGAAAGTATTGGGTTCTTCTACCTCGGAGATACTGTTTATGTTCAACAAAAGTTATCTGTTGATCCTGTTGATCTGTTTTGTGCTGTCGGCTCCGGTTGCATTCTATGGCGTATATCGCTGGTTGGAGAACTTTGCTTACCGTACTCCGATCTATTGGTGGGTATTTCCGGCAGCCTTTGTTATTGTTTCGGCCATTACTTTTATAACCGTTACTTACCAGAACTGGCAGGTAGCAAATTCGAATCCGGTGGAAAGTATAAAGTCGGAATAATCCGGCTTTGGAATGGATGCCGTAAAAACAAACTGATATGAAGACAATATTAAGGAACTTTTTCAGCGTGCTGCGCCGTTTCAGTCTGGCCGCTTTCCTGAATGTTGCGGGGTTGGCTGTTGCTTTTGCAACCTTTATCATTATTATGATACAGATCAGCTTCGAACGTAATTTCGATCGTTGTCATCCGACGGCCGACCGTATTTACCGGGTGGAATTGAGTGGTGAGGAGATAGAAGCGGAGGCCGGGACATTTTCCCGTATTCTTCCGCGAGGATTGATCGAGGCTGTAATAGGATCATCTCCCTATATCGAGGCTGGTAGCCTGATTTTTCCTTATAGTCCGGCCATCTATTTTACGGTGACGGAGAACGGCGAACGGGAAGGCTATCATGAATTGATTCAGACTTGCCATCCGGCACTGACCCATGTATTCGATTTCCCGATCATCGAAGGAGATATCGATTGCCTGAACGATCCTGAGAAACTGATCTTACCGGAAAGTATGGCTCGTAAGATGTTTGGAAAACAGTCGGCTGTAGGTAAGGCATTACATGCTGAAGAGCAAATAATGAGCAAGAATGTAAGGAATTTTACTGTCGGAGCCGTTTATAAAGACTTCCCGGAAAATACGCAGATTCGTAACCTTATTTATACGGGTATCGATAATACTATGCGTGAGAATTTCGGATCCAGTAGTTTTATATGTTTCCTTTTACTGGATAATCCGGAATCGGCCCGGCTTGTTACGGACAACTTCAATGCGAACTTCGACTTTTCCAAGTTGGGAAGTGGGAAGGTACAGATAAAGTTGACGCCTCTTACGGACATTTATTATATGAATGAAAGCCAGGATGGTACGATTTTCCGCAGCGGTAATAAAGAAGTGACCTGGCTGCTTTTTTTTATTGCCTTACTGATCATTATAGTGGCTGCCATCAATTTTACGAATTTCAATACTTCGTTGACGCCGATGCGTATCAGGAGTATCAATACCCAGAAAGTGTTAGGCAGTCCGGATTGCGTATTACGTCGGGCTTTATTGGCCGAAGCTGCTATAACCAGTCTGGTGGCCTGGCTGGCGAGCCTGTTCATTGTGCATGTGCTGGCTACGACCGGTACCATGCCGTTTATAGAGGCCGATTTGAGTATAATAGATAACCTGCCGATTGTCTTATTGACCGGTGTTATCGCATTGGTTACCGGCATACTGGCCGGATTATATCCTTCCTGGTACGTGACCTCCTTTCCTCCGGCCCTGGTGCTGAAAGGAAGTTTCGGGCTTTCACCGTCGGGACGCAAATTACGTACGGTGTTGATCGGTATCCAATATGTGGTATCTATTTTATTAATTATCAGTGCTTGTTTTGTTCATTTGCAGAATAAATATATGCGTGGTTATTCGCTGGGATTTGATAAAGATCAGATCGCGATCGTTCCTTTGAGCAGTGACCTGTATATTAATTCTCATGAGACCTATGTTAATCGCCTGAAGGAATTTTCCGGTATCGAAGATGTGGCTTTTTCTCTGGAGAAGGTCGGTTCGCAGGATGGTTACAGTACGAACAGCGGTTCTGTCAAGGAAAATGATTTCCACTTCTTTATGATCTTTGTTTCCGCAAATTTCCTGCGTGTGATGGGAATCCCGGTAGAAGAGGGGCGTGACTTTTATCCGGCCGATGAAATGGCTGAAACGCCTTCTTACATTTTTAATTGTACGGCAAAACAGGAAGTAGGCATGGAAGTGGGGGATAAAATGGATTCGTGGGCTTCGGGTGATATTGTCGGGTTGACAGGCAATGTCAAGTTTACTTCGCTTCGAGAGGGAGAAAGTAATATCGGTTTTGTGACAGGGAAACTGCCTTATCCGCTAACTACTTCTTATATACGCCTGAAAGCCGGGGCAGATGTCGATGCAACCGTTTCACATATTTATAAAACACTGGCTGATATAGATCCGGCTTATCCGGTCGAGATCGAGTTTTATGATGCTGTGTTCAACGAATTATATCATAAGGAAGAGAATTTGCGTAGCCTGATCACGGTATTCAGCCTTTTGGCGATCATTATTTCACTTGTGGGTGTCTTTAATCTGGTGGTATTCGATACACAATATCGCCGGAAAGAGATCGGTCTCCGAAAAGTGCATGGTGCGACTATCGGTGAGGTTTTGAAGATGCTGAACAGTTCCTATATTTATATTGTCCTGATTTGCTTTGTGCTGGCAGTACCGATTGGTTATTATGGGATCAGTAAGTGGCTGGAGAGTTTTGCCTATAAGACACCGATGTTTTGGTGGGTCTATCCGCTGGCTTTGATTATTGTACTGACTATTACTGTCGGTACGGTGACTTACCAGAGCTGGCAGGCAGCTAATGCTAACCCGGTGGATAGTTTGAAGTCGGAGTAACAGCGTTTTACATAGAATCTGTTTCAATGTCTAATAATTTGACAGTATTGTCTAATTATTAGACATTGTTCTTTTCTGGCGATTGGGCTAATATTCTGTTATTCTGCGTGTTGTTGCTTTGGCATGTAATTTGAATTACCAAAGCAAACATAAATGATAATGAAAACAATACTAAGAAACTTTTTAAGCGTACTGCGTAGGTTCAAGATGGCAACCTTTTTGAATGTGGCGGGACTGGCTGTTGCATTTGCAGCCTTTATCGTTATTCTGATACAGGTAAATTATGAACGTAGTTTTGATCGTTGCCATCCGACGGCGGAAAGAGTTTTCAGAGTGGAGTTGGAAACTCCCGGTACATTCGGTCTTATTTTACCTCGTGGATTTGTAGAAACTGTTATCCAGTCATCCCCGCATATTGAAGCCGGGTCGTTGATCTATCCTTATAATCCGGCTATTTATTTCTCTGTCATAGAGAATGGAGAAAAGATAGGTTACCGTGAACCGGTATATACCTGTAACCCTGAGATTACCCGTGTCTTTGATTTCCCGATATTGGAAGGGGATATCGATTGTTTGAAAGATCCCGATAAGCTCATTTTACCTGAAAGCATAGCTCGGAAAATTTTTGGAGACCAACCGGCTGTAGGTAAAATGTTGCATGCCGAAGAGTATGTTGAGACCAAAGATAACCGTGAATATACCGTAGGTGCCGTTTATAAAGATTTCCCCGGGAACACCCAGATGAGGAATCTGATCTATACGGCTATCGGACCGACTTTTCAGTGGGATAATTTTGGGGCGAGTAATTTTGCCTGTTATGTGTTGCTGGATAAAGCGGAATCTGCACAGGATGTGGTTGATAACTTCAATGCAAATTTTGATTTTACTAAAATAGGAAATAAAGGTCAACAGCTCAAACTTACCCCTCTCACAGCTATTTATTATCTGAATGAAAGCCAGGACGGAATGATTTTCCGCAGTGGAAATAACGAAGTGACCTTGTTGTTATTTTTTATCGCTTTATTGATCATTATCGTAGCTGCTATCAATTTTACCAACTTCAGTACGGCCCTGACACCTCTTCGTATTAAGAGTATCAACACCCAAAAGGTACTGGGCAGTTCTGATAGATTATTACGAAACGCTTTGCTGGCGGAGGCTGCTATTGTCAGTCTTATAGCCTGGTCGATCAGTTTGGTTCTGGTTTGGATGCTTGGCAGGGCAACCGCTTTACCTTTTGTGGAAGCTGATTTGAGTATCCTGAAGAATCTGCCGATTATTTTGATTACGGGTGGGGTGGCATTGCTGACCGGAGTGGTCGCCGGATTATATCCTTCCTGGTATGTAACCTCTTTTCCGCCAGCACTGGTGCTGAAAGGCAGTTTCGGACTTTCTCCGTCCGGTCGTAAACTGCGTACCATTTTGGTCAGTGTACAATTTATAGTTTCTATCCTGTTGATTATCGGGGCTAGCTTTGTGCAGTTACAAAATGATTATATGCGTAGTTTCTCGCTTGGTTTCGATAAGGATCAGATCGCTATTGTGGAATTAAGCGGAGAACTTTATAAAAAACATCATGAGACATATGTAAACCGGTTGAAGGAATTTCCGGATATCGAGGATGTTGCCTTTGCCATGGAAAAAGTGGCTTCAAAAGATGGTTACAGTACCAATGGAGCTGTTTTGAAGCAAAAGGAGTTTCAATTTTTTATGATCATGACTTCTTCCAATTTCCTCCGGGTGATGGGTATTCCGGTTGAAGAGGGGCGCGATTTCTCTTTGTCCGATGAGTTATCGGAAGAACCTGTTTATATATTTAATGAGGCAGCCAAACTGGCGGTAAATATGGAACAGGGAGATATTCTTCAGTCATGGGTTCCCGGACGTATTATCGGATTTACCGGAAATGTGAAGTTTACCTCTCTTCGCAACGGAGAGAACAATATTGCTTTTGTGGTGTCAAAAATGCCATATCCGATGTCTGTCTCTTATATTCGTCTGAAAGCGGGATCCGATGTGCATGCAGCTGTTAATCATATCCGTAAGACATTGGCGGATCTTGATCCGGCCTATCCGTTTGATGTGCAGTTTTATGATACGATCTTTAATCATTTGTATCATAAGGAAGAGAATTTGCGTAGCCTGATTACTGTCTTTAGCATATTGGCAATAATCATATCGCTTGTAGGAGTATTCGGATTAGTCGTATTCGATACACAGTATCGTCGGAAAGAAATCGGTGTGCGTAAGGTACATGGGGCGACTAACAGTGAAATTCTGAAGATGCTTAACCGTTCATATATTTATATTGTACTAGTTTGTTTTGCCCTGGCTGCGCCGGTCGGCTACTATGGCATTAAGAAATGGCTGGAAAGTTTTGCCTATAAGACACCGATGTACTGGTGGGTATATCTGGCCGCATTGACAATTGTGCTGGTCATTACGATAGGAACAGTCACATTCCAGAGTTGGCGGGCGGCAAATGCCAATCCGGTAGATAGTTTGAAGGCGCAATAAGTATTTCAACTAAACAGATTTACTACCATGTTTTTTTGAAATTAACTGTCATACTATCATTTGTTTATGTAATGTGTTGTATATGTGTGTGCTGTCTTATGATAGTTGCCGCTTTTAACTATCACTTATCTATCATGCAACTATCATAGCCTGCTTGAAAAGACGGATAGATAAGTACTTCTTTTCAGTAAGTATACTGTTCAAAATCAGATTGATAGTAATATAAGTCGCTTGACACCCGGGTCTTGATATGCCCGACACCCGGGTGTAAGCATCGTTGAGATGGGGGTGTGAAACAGGTCGAAATGGGCATGCCGGCAACAAAAAATAGGTATTCGGATGAAAATAAGTCATAGGTTTGAGATAAAAAGGTAGTAGGGCGACGAATTATAAGAGGTGGTATCGAACGGTTACAGGTACTTTTTATGAGTTGAAATGACTGTTCTTTGGTTAAAATATCGTTAAAATATCGTTAAAATGATGGTTGTATGATAGATTAGTGATAGTTAAAAGCGGTAACTGTCATAGGTTAATGTGCCTGTATATAGATACT
Organism: Parabacteroides sp. AM58-2XD; assembly: GCF_003463685.1. Lineage (NCBI taxonomy): Bacteria > Pseudomonadati > Bacteroidota > Bacteroidia > Bacteroidales > Tannerellaceae > Parabacteroides > Parabacteroides sp. AM58-2XD. The sequence continues at coordinate 28,477 of NZ_QSDP01000044.1, read as the reverse complement.
TACACGAGGGAATGATAGTATGATAGTTGATTTGTAGAAAACCCTGTACTATAAACGCAAAAAAAGGATATCCCATATGGAATATCCTTTCTCCTACTGATATATAATAAATATAATGTCAGTCAATTAGTTTCTTGGAAGTGCTTCTTTCACTACCATTGCCCGGCCTTCGTATTCTGCACCGTTTAATTCGTTGATAGCTTTGAAGGCTTCTGCATTTTCCGGCATTTCAACAAAAGCAAAACCTTTCGATCTTCTGGTATCGCGGTCTACAATAAGTTTTACAGAATCAACTGTTCCGAACTCTTCCATTACATCTCTCAAATCTGATTCCTTAACATTGTAGCTAAGGTTACCAATATACATGTTCATAAATATAAAAATAAAAAATTAATAATATAACAATAAAACTTTAGGAAGGTCTTTATCAGAGATGGAAATACTCAATGCTTATTACTGAGGAGATACATGTGAAAGTAAGATCGAAATAAATCTCTTATTGTTTCTAGTGCAAAGGAACGGAAATAATTCGGATAATGAACTATATATCTTGTTTATTATTCTATAATATATTATTATTATGAAATAAGGCCATTAATTTAGTAATATGCCGTTATTCCGTTTTGTATAAGTTTATTCGGTATTAGTTCCATCCTCTCGTTTTTTCTATCGGGAAAATATACGGGTAAAGCGGACATATATTCGTAATATTGCAGTAGAAATACTAAATATGATATAGCATGAATAACCTTGAACGATCCAGGCACAGGAGGCCTGTTCTGAGTACCTTGATCTTGTTACTTTCGATTGTAACAATGAGCGCACAAACAACGACCTTGCATCCGGTTGCTTCCAACGACTGTGGTGTGGACGGCAAGCAACCGTTTCTGGTGAAAGGCGATAATTATACCATGCCCGATGAAACGGGAGGAAGTATGACGGCAAGAACCTGCAATTTCGGAGGGACTGTTATCTATGCTTTCGACCGTTTGGATATACAGGCGGATTACCAGTTGGAGGTAGTCTATCTGGCGGATAGCGAGCGCCGGCAACGGATCGTAGCCGATGGAAACGAGGTACAGGCTCCTGTCGTTCTTGAAAAAGGGAAGGAACAGCGTTGCCGTATCGACCTGCCGAAAAAGGCATTTGCCTATGGGCAGTTGGTACTGGTTTTCGAAGTATTGAAAGGACCGAATGCCATTGTTTCAGAATTGAATCTTTATTCATCCAATCCAAAGAAACCGATTCCGTTTGAAGGGGATAAAAAGTTGGCGCTGGCACAGGCACAGAGTTATCGGGTGGATACGACCGTGAATGTGGAAGAACATCTTCCGGTTTATACAACTGTTCCGTATAGTGTGCCGGGCGTGTACAATCCGGTTCTCTCATTGAACGGGACCTGGCAGTTTAACCCGTCTCCGAAAGCTGATTTTTATACCCGCAAGGCCGATACGGACGGATGGCATCCGATTGTCGTACCCGGACAATGGTCGATGCAGGGATTCAAAGTCGATTCTGCCGGCTTTGGAGGTTATCAGACTATTTTTACGTTGCCGGCGGACTGGAAAGGCAAGCAGGTGAAGTTGCGTTTCGACGGTGTATCCAGCGAATGTATTGTCTGGCTGAACGGAAAAGAGATAGGAATCCATATGGGAGGTATGACTGCGTTTGAGTTGGATGCTACCACAGCTTTGCAACCGGGAGAAAACAGATTAGCACTGAAGGTCCGTAGCGAATCGCTGGCTGATATGCTGGGAAGCCTGACGCAGTATGCCGCTCATCAACTGGGAGGTATTACGCGCAAAGTCACGCTCTTTGCCGTACCCGATGTGCATATTTCCGATCTCCGTATCGTGACGGAGTTGGATGAACAATATAAGGATGCCGAACTCAACGTGTATCTGGCTGTGACAAATGCCGGAAGGGAGACGGAGAAGAATATAGCAGCGCGTCTTTCTATCGGCGGCCTTCCCGTTGTTCTCGATCAGGCAATTCCGGAATTGTCTCCGGGCCAAACCTGGACCGGCTGGTTAACCGGAAAAGTGGCCGATCCCCGGAAATGGGATAATGAGCATCCTTATTTATATACGATGAAAATAGAATTGGGAAATGCGGACGTAACCACTGAACAGATAGAAAAACGTTTCGGTTTCCGTGAAGTAGAAGTACAAGGCAACCGTCTGCTGGTAAACGGCAAGCCGGTAAAGTTAAGAGGCGTCTGCCGTCATGAAGCGCATCCGCTTACCGGGCGTGTCATGACTCCGGAACTGGAACGGAAAGATGTGGAATTATATCGTGCCGCTAACTGTAACTTTATCCGTACGTCACATTATCCTCCTTGCGAAGAATTACTTGAAATCTGTGATGAACTGGGAATGTTTGTCGAAGTGGAAGCGCCTGTTTGCTGGATTGGTCATCATGCGAATGAGAACTGGAAAGAACTCGATTATCAGGATAGTAAATATTATCCGTATGTCTTGCAGGCAAATATGGAGACAATCCATTTCTACCGAAATCATCCGTCCGTTATCTTCTGGTCGATTGCCAACGAGTCGTATTGGAACAAGGAGTTTGCCCAGGTTGAGGTGTATGTGAAGAAAGCCGATCCGACTCGTCCGCATACTTTCCATGATCAGGCATACGGTGGTTTCAACAACCAGGGAAGTACGGCTCCAATCTCCAATATTCACTATCCCGGACCGGGCGGATATAAGGTTGCCGCCAAGAGTGACCGTCCGATGGTGTATGGGGAATATTGCCACCTGAATGTTTACAACCGCAGCGAGTTGGTGGCCGATCCCGGTGTACGTAGCGACTGGGCGCTGGCACTGTCTCCGACCTGGGAGAATATGTATAAGACCGATGGCGTGCTGGGTGGTTCTATCTGGTCGGGTATCGACGATATTTTCCAGCTGCCGAATGGGGATGCTGTGGGTTACGGTCCGTGGGGACCGATAGACGGATGGCGTCGTCCGAAACCGGAATATTGGGATATGAAAAAGATATATAGTCCGATTCGTGTGCAAACGGACCGGTTGTCGCCAGCTAAAGAGTTGGTTATTCATTTGGAAAACAGATATACCTATACTGATTTCAATGAATTGCAGCTCAACTGGAAATATGGGGATGAACAAGGAGTTTCCTTTGCCTCTATTAAGCCGGGAGAGAGCGGTCAGATACGTATTCCGATTATGAATCCGGATCAGGCAAACGAGTTGTATCTTTCTTTTACCGATCCGCGCGGTTTCATTGCCGACGAGTATATCATCCCGGTAGGTAAACAAGTTCAGAATGAATTACCGGAATTGCAGCCGCTTACGACACAGCTGAAGAAGGCAAGTGACCGTTACCGTATTACCGGTAAAAACTTTATTTGTGAAGTGAGCCGCACGACCGGACAAATCCTGTCATTGAAACAGGGAAAGCAGGAGATACTGAACGGCGGTCCGTGGCTGATGGCGCTTCCTTTGAATGGCGGCGGTTGTTATCCGAACCATAATGCAAATACTCCTTTATTTAATGATATTTGTACGGAATGGAACCCAACGGAAATCGATGCGGCAAAAGTCGGTGACGATGTCATTGTCACGGTAAAAGGAAGCTATAAAGAATTTGAAGGAAGCTATAAACTGACTGTCAATGCGGCCGGAAAACTTTCTGTCAGCTATTCATTTAATGCGCTGGCTGACGTAAATCCCCGCCAATGGGGATTGGTTTTTGAAGCTCCGGCAACCTTCAATAAAACATTCTGGCGTCGCGATGGCCTGTGGAGTGTTTATCCGGAAGACCATATCAGTCGTCCGGTAGGAGAGGCAGATCTGTTTTATTCCGGTTTACCCTCGTATCTCAATCCGCGAGTGGAGCCGACCTGGTCGTGGAGCCTCGATTACAATGAATTGGGAAGCAACGATTTCCGCTCTACCCGTCGTAATATCTGGTACGCCGGCCTAACCAATGCCGCAGGCAATAAGGTAACCGCCGTTTCAGATGGCAAACAGCACTGGCGTTCATGGTTGGAAAAAGACCGTATCCGTTTCCTGGTGGCTGATTTCGTCACTGCCGGCAACGAAATGTTCCTGAGTAGCTATTATGCTCCGTTCAGGAAACCGTTAAAGGCAGGGGATACGATTGGAGGGACAATAACCTTACATGCAGAGTAAAATAAGGTTATGAATAGTGACGTTGAAAATAGATTAAAAGATGGATTATCGAATGATTGTCCATCTTTTATCTTATATAGTCTATTTGTTCTTTTAGAGAAAAACTCTTATTTTGCGGAGTAAATACGTATATAACAATACCATGAGAAGACTTACCTTATTATTTGCGTCTATCGGCTTAGTCATGACAGCCTATAGTCAACCGAACGTAACCCCAAAAGAATGGGGCAATAATGAATATGCCGGAATATGGAAACTTTCAGTAGGCACACCCGAAAAGATCAACCTGCTGAGCGAACTCGATATAACTCCGAAGAAAGAAGCCTTGCAGCAGATGGCGGAAGGTCGGTTGCCTATATCACCGGCTGATGTAAAAACAGAGTTAAGGGATGGCAAAACGTATATCAGTTTCCCGTTGGAAAAAGGGGAGAAGATATTCGGTTTGGGGCTTAACTTCAAAACTGTCGAACAACGGGGCCGTATCATGCGGCTGCATATGGATCATTACACCGGAAGCGATAACGGCCGTACCCATGCACCGGTTCCTTTCTTCGTATCTTCCCGCGGATATGGTGTACTGATCAATTCCGCCCGCTATATAGATTTATGGGTAGGAACGGCCGTTCGCAAGGGACCGAATGCCCCGGAGGAACAAGACCGTAATACAGATCCGACCTGGCCTGCACAACCTTATTCCGACAATATCGAAGTCCTGGTTCCTGCACAAGGCGTGGAATTGGTTTTCTTTGCGGGGCCAACCATGCAAGATGTTGTTCGTCGTTACAATCTGTATAATGGTGGTGGCGCTTTGCCTCCGCGTTGGGGACTGGGTTTCTGGCACCGTACACCGACTTTGTTTACCGATAACGATGTAAAGAAAGAGGTGGATGAATTTGAGAAACGCGGATTTCCTCTTTCCGTGATTGGTCTTGAACCGGGATGGCATAGCAAAGCTTATCCTTGTACCTATGAATGGGATAAAACCCGCTTCCCGGATGCTCCCGGCTTTGCCAAAGAGATGCTCGACCGGAATATACGGTTGAACCTTTGGATGAATCCGTATGTATCCAAATATAGTGAAGTCTACGATAAAATAAAACCCTATACCGGTTCTCATACGGTCTGGCTGGGTGAGGTTCCCGACTACTCCATGCCTGAGGCCTGTAAAATTATGACCGATCACTTCCGTAAACATCAGGTCGACCTGGGAATAAGCGGATATAAGATGGATGAGAACGATGGTTATGATTCCTGGTTGTGGCCTGATGTAGCTACGTTTCCTTCCGGTATCCCGGCGGAACAGTTGCGTAACTTGTATGGTTCGCTGATGCAACAGGCTACGGTAAAGATGTATCGCGAAAAGAATCTGCGTACTTATGGGCAGGTACGTGCCGGTAATGCGGGAACGAATGCTTATCCTTATGTCCTGTATAATGACTATTACGACCATCGCGGTTTTATCACCGCTTTGATAAACAGTTCTTTTATCGGCGTGTTATGGACACCGGAAGTTCGTTCCTCCAAAACATCGGAAGAATGGCTTCGACGGATGCAGACTGTTTGTTTTTCGCCTATTGCACAGTTGAATGCTTGGGCGGACGGAACGAAACCATGGACTTTTGCAGATGTAGAAGATGATATTCGTGAGATCGCTTTGTTGCGTATTCAGTTGATACCTTATTTATATACCGCTTTTGCCGATTACGCATTCTACGGAACACCTCCGGTACGTGCCATGAATCTGGAAGAAGGTTATTCTGTTGAAGCACAGACGGAAGAAGGTAAGCTGGATGCAACTGAGAATCCGTATGCGATGGCTGTACGCCGGGAAGTGAAAGACCAGTTTATGGTCGGCGAGAATATCCTGGTCGCTCCTTTGTTTGCCGGAGAGAAAGAACGTAAAGTCGTTCTCCCGCAAGGTAAATGGTATGATTTTTACACCGGAAAGTTTGCCGGTGAGGGAGAAGTCATAACTGTTATCCCGGCTGACCGCCATATTCCTGTATATGTAAAAGACGGTGGTATTATCCCACTCTGGCCTGCTATGTCGAAATTCGGTGATCAGAAATATCCGCTGGAAGTACGGCATTATGGAAACAAACCGGGCACATATTCTTTATATGATGATGACGGAAGTTCCTATAACTACGAAAAGGGAGAGTTTACCCGCATCGATCTGACCGTTACGGTTGATAAGAAAGGAAAGAAAAAAGGAAAAGCCGTTCAACCGAAAGGAAAAAAGATTTGGTCATTCAGTGAATATAATTTCAAGTTTATGACGGAATAAGCGTATATTCTTTCCATATCACAGATGCATTTCTTTTGTTTCACAGTTGGATTCCGTTTGTATCACAGTTGAGTTTCTTTTGTTTCACAGCTGTGATATGAATAAAGAATTGGGGTTTATCCTTACAAACTGGCGGGTAAATCATACTGTGACCGGGCTAATAGACTGTATCAGAAACATAATTTTATATGAAGCTAAGCAAAACAATTTCACTAACACTACTTTCTTTAACTCTTGGAAGCTATCTGCACGCGCAGAATATTCAATCGTTGGCAGGAACCTGGCAGTTCAGCCTCGACCCTACCGATCAGGGAATGAAAGAAAACTGGCAAGACCGTTCGTATGATAAAACGATTGCCTTGCCGGGAACAACCGATGAAGCGCAATATGGCGGGAAGACGTGCGGTTCCGATTTCGGTATCCTGACCCGTGCTTATAAATACTACGGTCCGGCCTGGTATTCGAGAGAAATTGAAATTCCATCCGAATGGAACGGAAAACGCATTCGGATGGAACTGGAACGTGTCTTATGGGAATCACGTGTTTTTGTAGATGGAAAGGAGGTATCCGTGCAGGATGCTTTGTCTACTCCCCATTACCATGATCTCGGTTATCTATCCCCCGGTAAACATCGGTTGACTATTCGTATCAATAATGATCTGATCTATAATATCGGTGATAAAGGTCATGTCTATACGGAATATACGCAAAGCATTTGGAACGGAGTTGTCGGACGCATACAATTGAAGGCAATCGAACCGGTTCATTTCTCTAATCCGCAGGTGTTTACCAAGGTTTTTCCCTGTTCTCTGCAACTGATGGATACTTTGATGAATACTTCATCTAAAAAGGTCGATGCACGTATAACCTGGCAACTGACAGAGCGTGAGAGTGGAGCAGTTGTTTTTACACAAGTGACCGAACAGTTGCTGCAAAAAGGAGCGAATGTTCTGAATTTTAAAGCATCTATGCCGGAGGGTATCAAGCTATGGAATGATGTCACTCCCCATTTGTATCAGTTGAAAGTTACCGTACGGGATAAAAAGAAAATATACGATACCCGTGAAATCGAGTTCGGCTTCCGGGAAGTGACGACATCCAAATCGAAAGTTCTTATCAACGGAAAACCTGTTTTTCTGCGTGGTAATCTCGATTGCGTGCATTTTCCGCTGACGGGTTATCCGTCCTGTAAGGTAGAAGATTGGGAAAAGATTTTCCGTATTTATAAAGACTACGGTCTGAATCATGTCCGTTTTCATTCCTGGTGTCCTCCGGAAGCAGCTTTTATCGCGGCCGACCGGATCGGTATTTATATCCAGGCAGAAACGATTTGGATCGACTGGTGGATGTCTGTCGAGCAGAAAGAACGAAAAGAGATGGATACCAAAGGCCATCCGCAGGGATTGGGTAAGAATCCTTCGGCCGACCGGTATGTGCAGCAGGAATTAACCCGTATGATCGATGCTTACGGCAACCATCCGTCTTTCATTATGCAATGTATCGGTAACGAGTTGGGTAACTCTGATTTCGAAGTGATGGAGTCGTGGATGAAACCCTTGAAAGAAAAAGACTCGCGTCGCCTGTATGCAACTTCAACGGCTCGTAAGATCATGCCGCTCGATCAATATATGGTCACTCATTATATTGACGGATTGGGCGGAACCCGCGGGCTTCGGGGCGGTGCTTCTACCGCCTGGGATTTTGAAGATGTGTATTCACGTTCGGACATCCCCATTCTTTCGCATGAGATCGGGCAATGGCCGGTTTATCCGAAATGGGAGGAGATAAAGAAATATACAGGTGTACTGAAGGCCCGTAACTTTGAAGAGTTCCGCGAGCAGGCCTGTAAAAACAAGATCGAGGAGCAGAATGAGGAATTTGTTGCAGCTTCCGGTGCCCTGAACCAGATCATGTACAAATATGAAATAGAGTCCTTCCTTCGTACGCCTTCCTGTGCCGGCATCCAGTTGCTTAGCATGCAGGATTATCAGGGCAGGGCGAAGCGTTGATCGGTTGGCTGGATGTTTTTTATGACAGCAAAGGCATTACAACGCCTGAACAGTTCCGTGCACACCATGATACGACAGTCCCTTTGTTACGTATGCCTAAATATGTATGGGAAAACAACGAGCCTTTTACGGCTGAAATGCAGCTGGCACATTACGGAACCGAAGATTTGCAGGAGGGGCTTTACTGGAAGATTAAAGATGGAAACAGTAATCTGGTCGCTTCCGGAAAGACTGCATCCCGCCGTTGGCCCGTAGGTACTTCCGAACTGGGAGGTAAAATAAATTGTGATCTTTCTTCTATCTCTGCTGCTCAAAAACTGACGGTTGAAGTCGGTTTGCAGGGACGGCCCATAGTTAACCGTTGGAATATCTGGGTTTATCCGTCTGCAAAGTCTCCGGATAAACCTGTTGTGGCGGAAGATGTGTATGTCACCGACCGGATGGATGCCGAATGCCTGAAACGTTTGGAAAAGGAGAGAAGGTTCTTTTGCAGGCATCTGCTTTGGGGACGGAAGAAACCTGCGATAAGATTAGTTTTTACCCTTTGTATTGGTCGCTGACTTTCTTCCCCGGGCAGGGTAAGAATACGATCGGTATGATTGTTCGCGATAAACATCCGTTGTTTGCACAGTTTCCGACCGATTCGCATAGTGACTGGCAGTGGCAATCCGTTTATAAAGATGCCCGTGCCTTCTATATAAACGACTATCCGGAAAGCTATAAGCCGATTGCGCAGCCGGTCGATGATTTTCATCGGAATAATAAGCTTGCCTCCATCTTTGAGTTGAAAGTAGGAAAAGGAAAATTGCTTGTCTGCGGTTTTGATCTGAGAGATGAAAAGAATCCGGCTGCACGCCAGTTGAAGAACAGCATTCTGCATTATATGAGTTCGGACGATTTTAATCCTTCGTATGAAAAAGATATTGCCTCCTTGCAGAAAATGCTGACTTATGTGGAACCATTGAAGAGCACTGTTACCGGTGAGTTCAGCAATGCTTTGCTGTATATAGACTGTGCAGCTCCGGACAAAACCTTTGCCAACAAGAAGACAACATACGAGATAACTCCGGACTGGCAGGCAAAGGAGATGGAGTTGACGATCCAATGTCCTCCGGGAATCATCGGTTCCTTATATGTTTGTTTTGTCGACAAGGATAAGAAAGGACGCACGGGGCATCTTGTCTTCGAAGGGCGTGACTACGAATTGGTAAAACAAGAGAATGAAGAGTCATGGGTAAAACTCCATATTATGCGTGAAGATTCAAATGACGGAATACTTCGTTTGAAAGCAAAGCTGAAGAATGGTCCTGATCTGGTTATTTCAAAAGTGGCTATCGTGGAGGAATAAACATATTATTAGAAGTACGATTGCTTTGTGTTTTGCATAATCTGTGGAATAGTTTGCAAAATACGATATAGTGGAAAAGAGAGCAGGAATATATTTCTTTTATATATATAGACCTTTTATCTTTGTTAATTTGATTATTGTATATCATATAGGAATTACAAGTAGATACCATGAATAAAATACTTACAATCGGGGTTTTCAGTTTGATCTCTGTCGCCTCTGTTGCCTTATCGCCGGTAGAAAGGGGAATGAAGACCCCTTCATCTGTTTATCGGTTGAGTACGAAAGCGGATAGTCTCATTCTGGTAAATGACTTTTCTGCCGTAAACAGTACTGTCGAGTTTGATCTGTTACCGCAAAACTCATCAGCCAGGTAGGTGTCTTATTGCGTTATAAGAATGCGAAGGACTGGGTGTATGTTGGATGCAACGAGGCTGCGGATAACTTGGGTTTTGCAGTTTGGTATGTGGAAACACCGGGTGGAAAGATCGAGATTGCGCGCGATATAGCGAAATTATATGCACATCATTTAAGGCATATCAAAGTAAACTGCATCGGACGTACATTGACAGTTTATGTAGACGGTGAACAAATTGGTCATAAGTATATACCAGACATTACTCTTTCATCCGGACAGACAGGATTTCGTGTACATGATAAAGGTAATGTGCAAATATCTAACGTCGTTTGCCGGGCATTGCCGGAGCCCGGCAAAGAAATTGCCAAAAAGAGAAGTGCTTACAAGTTGTCTTCTTCCCGAATGGATGTCCTGCTGAATAAAGATTTTCCATCTATCCAATCCTATACGTGGAAGGATAATCAGGCTCGGTTGAACGGACAGATATTTGACGTAAAGGGTATCACGATCAACGGAGACTATTATCAACCCAAGGTGACGAGTAAAGTTGAGGCTGATTGTATATTGTATACGTTGAAAGTAAAAGAAATAGGTGTTACACTACATGTTTGCTGCGAAGTAACCGATAATATATTTCAGCTTTCCGTAAAAAAGATCGAAGAAGATGGCGATGTTAAAGTAAAGACACTAGTCTTTCCCGACCATCACCTGGTATCTGTTTCCGCATCCACTCCGAATGCCTCTTTGGCTATCGCCGATAATGTACATTCCGATATATTCTATCCGCTAAAGGATAAGGCTGTTGATAATACCTGTCAATATGGTTCCATTCTTTTGTTGAATTCAGATAAGTTGGTGGCAACACTTGAAAGTAATTCTATTTATGGTACCCGTCAGTTTTTATATCAGTCGGTACAGTTGCCGGGGGAAGTCGTTACCGGTATATGGGGGAATGAGTGGATTTACCGCGGACATGACGGAGAAGTGACTGAACTGCCTTATATAAAAGTAATCCTGTCCGATGATTGTAATCAGGATAATCAGGTAGACTGGCAAGATGGGGCGGTTGCTTTGCAGAAAGTCTATCCGGCACCTTCCGGCGTAGAAAAGTTGCAGAATTCATATGCTACCATTACGATGAATTTTGCCAGTTGCGCTCAATACCCTTTCCTCCGTCAGCTGGATAACATAAAGAAATTCTATCTGGCAACCGACGGTTTCGGACAAATGCTCGAGTTGAAAGGCTACCAGAGTGAAGGACATGACAGTGCTCACCCGGACTATTCCGGCAATTATAACGAGCGGGCAGGCGGTAAAGACGACCTGGCTTTCCTCGCTAAAGAAGCCCGCAAATATAATGCTCACATCGGTGTCCATATCAATCATAGCGAATCGTATCCCGAAGCAAGAGCATTCAACGACAAGATCGTCACCGATATGCCCGGTTGGAGCTGGCTGGATCAGGCATTCTTTATCAATAAAGAAGCAGATATGCTGGCCGGAACTTTTGAGAAGCGTTTGAATCAGCTGAAGGAAGATGTGCCCGATCTCTCTTTTGTCTATCTCGATACGTATCGTGAATATCGTTGGCTAGCCTATCAGACTGCCCGGATTTTCAATCAGAACGGTTGGGCGATCTGGACGGAAGATGCCAATGTCTTCGATAAAGAAGCAACCTGGATTCATTATAATCCTGAGGCCAAGAGCTTGATACATCGTTTTGTGCATCACCAATATCGCGACGGATATGCTAAACATCCGGCATTGCTGGGGGGGTATAACCGGGGGGCCGAGATAGGTTTTATGGGATGGCAGAAAGGACGTGATTTTAATGGCGTGATACGTAATTTCTTTACTAAACAATTGCCTTATCGTTATCTGATGCATTATCCGGTTATGCAACTCGACACCGTTCGTGCCGTACTGGCAGACGGCCTGACTTCTTACTGGGATGAAAAAGAGGAAACTGTCATTCGTAAAGGCGACCGGATACTGATGTCCGGCGGTAGCGTATTTATTCCCTGGAATCCGGCTACGGAAGAGAAGATATATCATTATAATCTAAAAGGCGGTAAGACATCCTGGCTACTTCCTGTTTCCTGGAAATCGGTTACATATGTTTGGTTATATCGCTTGGGAGATACCGGAAAATCATTTGTGGCAAAACTGCCCGTACGCAACGGTGGAGTAGAGATCGAAGCATTGCCGGAAATCGGTTATGTCTTATATAAAGAAGAAGCAAAACCATCGCCGGCAATGGAATGGAGTACAGGTAGTCTCGTTAAAGATATGGGCTTTGATAGCCATACATTCGATCATTGGAAAGTGGAAGGAGATGCTGCCGCAGTATCTGTTGAAAGGACGGATTACGGTCAAAGTTATTTATCTGTAAAAGGAGGAGGAGCTGCTAGTGTGAGCCAGCAGATTGAGGGGTTGGCTCCTGGTAAGGAATATGTTGCATCCGTGTGGGTTAATGTAACCGGTCGGAAGGGAGCTGCATTAAGTATACAGACCGGTAGCCAACAGAATGAACAGGTTTCTATTGAAGAAAGTAATGTCTTTAATTATACCGATAATACCGATCGTTTCAAAACGACATGGCAGCGTTTGAAACTTCCTTTCCGGGTTCCGGCCGGTAAAAGTAGCGTTACATTATCTTTATGTGCTGCTGTTTCGGGTGATACGTCTGTTGTCGCCTTTGACGATGTACGTGTCATCGCTTATCAGTCTCCTAAAAAAGCAGGATATGATTATTACGAAGACTTTGAGCATGTAGATGAAGGATGGGGTCCTTTTATCCCTTGCCAACCAGTGCCTTTACAACACATTTATCTGAAAAGCATGGCATCTATACCGATAATACGATTAATGGTAACTGGTCTTTAGCAACCTGGCGTGAACGGAACGGCGAAGTGTACAGAACCTCTCCGGCTATGATTCGTTTTGTGCCCGGTCAGACGTATGAGATCGAATTCGATTATAAAGTAGACGCTCGTGATGTTTATAAGGTCGTTGGAATCTCTCCATCGGAAAAAGTTCCTGTGTTTTCTTACGATCTGAATCGTCCGGGTAAATGCCGGGTGTGCTTTACGGTTCCCTCATGTACAGACTTTTATATTGCCATTATGAAGCAAGGAAACGGTATGCTGATTATCGATGATTTCGGTATTAAAGGAAAACTTATGCAATAAAATAATACCAATTTATACATATAATGATGAAACATTTATTACTCGTATCGACAGTCTGGCTATTAGCAGCCTGTAATGGTGGAAAGGTCGATCTGCCTGTTACTCCTTCCGAAAGCGATTTGCGATTCTCCAACCTGGCAACTACCTGGGATGAAGGGATGCCGTTAGGAAATGCGACTGTCGGGGCTTTGGTTTGGCAGCGGGATTCGGCATTACGTTTATCCCTGGACAGGACAGACCTCTGGGATTTGCGTCCGATGGATAGTATCTCCGGTCCGAATAACCGGTTTGCCTGGGTTCGTGAACAAGTGAAGAAAAAGGATTATCTTCCGGTTCAGCAGAAATACGACCATCCGTATGACCGTCAACCGGCTCCGTCCAAAATACCGGGGGCGGCGCTGGAGTTCTCTCTGGAAGAACTGGGTTCTCCTTCCGATGTCCGTCTTTATTTGAATGATGCGCTTTGTGAAGCGACGTGGGATAACGGAACCACATTGAAAACTTTTGTCCATGCCACCGAACCGGTCGGTTGGTTTGTTTTCGAGAATTTACCCTCGTCGATAACTCCTACCTTAATTTCTCCCAAATACAGTACAGGAGGAGATAAAGCCGGAAATTCCGTAGAAGGGCAGGATTTGCGCCGTCTGGGTTACAAGCAGGGTACTATTCATGAAGATGCGAATCAGATAGCCTATCATCAGGAAGGCTGGAATAGTTTTTCGTATGATGTGAATGTTCGCTGGGAGCAGAAGGGAAAGACCCTGTATGGTGTCTGGAGCGTGACTTCTTCATTGGAATCTGATAAGGCAACTGAAAAAACACAGGAAGCCATGACACGCGGAGTGAATCAGGATTATCAGTCTCACCTGAATTTCTGGAAGAATTATTGGGCACAGTCATCCGTCACACTTCCGGATCCTGTTTTGCAGAAACAATATGATAATGAAATGTATAAATACGGTTCTGCCACCCGCGAAAACTCTTATCCCATCTCTTTGCAGGCTGTATGGACTGCCGATAACGGTAAACTCCCGCCCTGGAAAGGTGATTATCATCATGACCTGAATACTCAACTCAGCTACTGGCCGACTTATACCGGTAACCATCTGACGGAAGGTCTGGGTTATCTGAATACGCTTTGGAATCAGCGGGATGTCTATAAGGAATATACCCGTCAGTATTTTGAAACGGATGGTATGAATGTCCCCGGCGTATGTACATTGTTAGGCGTTCCGATGGGAGGATGGATTCAATATTCCATGTCGCAGACGGCCGGAGCCTGGCTGGCACAGCATTTTTATCTTCACTGGAAATATTCGATGGACCGTGATTTCCTGAAAGACCGTGCTTATCCTTTCCTGAAAGATGTGGCTACATACCTGGAACAAATATCCGTGGTGGATGCTCAGGGTGTTCGTAAACTGACCATGAGTTCCAGTCCTGAGATATACGATAATTCGATCAACGCCTGGTTTAAGGATATGACAAACTATGATCTGGCTTTGATGAAGTTCGCTTTCAGTGCCGCGTCTGAACTTGCCGGGGAATTAGAGATCCCGGAAGAGGCCGCTCATTGGAAAAAACTGAATGAACAACTGCCGGAATTAGATGTGGATAAAGATGGTGCCTTGACGTTTGCCAAAGGTTTCTCATACGATCAGTCCCACCGTCATTTCTCTCATGCGATGGCTATCCATCCGCTAGGTTTGCTGGATTGGAGCCAGGGTGAGAAATCCCAACAGATCATTAAAGCTACAATAAAGAAGTTGCAGGATTATGGTCCCGACTACTGGACCGGTTATTCATATAGTTGGTTTGGTAATATGAAAGCCCGTGCATTTGACGGTGATGGTGCTGCCCGGGAATTGCGTACATTTGCTGAATGTTTTTGCTTGCGTAATACATTCCATGCCAACGGCGACCAGACAAAAACAGGGAAGTCCAAATTCACATACCGTCCGTTTACCCTGGAAGGTAACTTTGCCTTCGCTGCCGGTATCCAGGAAATGCTTTTGCAAAGTCATACCGGAATCATCCGTGTGTTCCCGGCGATCCCTTCCGACTGGTCGAATGTCTCTTTTGATAACCTTCGTGCCATGGGTGCTTTCCTTATCTCTGCCGAAAAACAGAATGGAAAGATCACCAAACTTCGCATCTATCCTGAACAGGGCGGAACATTACGTCTCGCATCTCCATTCGGAACAGATGAAGCAGTAGTAACAGGTAATGCCGGAGATGTTACGAACGAAGACGGCATACTATCGTTTGAAACCCGTAAAGGTGAATGGGTAGATATAAAGCCGGCAGGTTAAGTTTATTATTCATTTATGACCATTCCCGCTTAGCGAGATGGATGTTAATCCTCTGAAATCCGATTATAAATAATTGAGAGATATTATGGAAAACACTTTTATAAAAGTTATCCGGTACCTGTTACCGGTTGCATTATTGTCTTGTGCCGGAGGTCAGCCTCCGGCAAAGAACCTGTCTTCGACCATCCTTTATATGGACCAGCCTGCCGCCTCCTGGTATGAAGCGACTCCTATAGGCAATGGCCGTTTGGGAGGGATGGTTTATGGAGGAGTAACCAAAGATACCATCCGTACAAACGATGATACGTTCTGGAGCGGTGAACCACGAGATTTGCAACGGCCGGGAGCTTATAAATGTCTTCCGGAAATACGAAAATTACTGTTGGAAGAAAAGAACCTGGAGGCCCAAGAGCTGATCGATAAACATATGCTCGGTCCCTGGAACCAGAATTATATGCCTTTAGCCGATATTCTGCTGGAATGGCCTGGCGACGGGAATGTCTCCGGATAATAGAAGAGAGTTGGACCTGAATCGGGGAGTTGTCACGATTACATATACGCAGAATGGAGTTAATTATAAACGGGAACTGTTTGCTTCATATCCCGACCAGGCCATTGTAATGAATATCTCTGCGGATAAAAAGAATGCTGTTGAGTTTTTCGCCGGCCTGGGCAGTCAGATCAATAACCAGACAAAGGTGGAAGGTAATCAGATTGTAATTAATGGGCAGGCTCCCTGGCATACCGATCCTAATTATACAGGCGTTCATCCTCCGGTGTACAAGGAAGGAAAAGGCATGCGTTTCGAAGGACGATTATTAATCAGGCAGGAGGGAGGAACAATTTCTGCCCAAGATGATAAATTGCATGTAAAAGATGCAGTATCTGCCACTATTACTTTTGTTGCAGCCACCAGTTTTAACGGCTTCGATAAAGATCCTGCTGTAAATGGGAAAGATGAAAAAGCAATATGCAAAAAATATCTTTCCTCTCTGGAAACGAAGAAATATCCTGATTTATATAAAGCGCATCTGGCAGATTACTCTTCCCTGTTCGGACGGGTAAGTATCGACTTGGGTGAATCTACGGAATCAACTTTACCTATTAACCAGCGAATAAAAAATTATAAACCCGGCATAGACCCGGCCCTTACTGCTTTGTATTTCCAGTTCGGACGCTATCTGCTTATCTCGGCTTCACGGCCAGGTTCGCAGCCGGCAAACTTACAAGGTATCTGGAATCAGGACATGCAACCCGCCTGGAGTGCAAACTGGACGATTAACTGTAATGCGGAGATTAATTACTGGCCGGCTGAGATCACCAATCTTTCCGAATGCCATTTCCCGATGTTCGATATGATCCGGGAAACCTCTGTCGATGGTGCAAGGACAGCCAAGAACCTGTATAACTCCCGTGGTTGGGTTGCCCATCATAATCTCGATATATGGCGTACGACCTGGATGGTTGGAGGAACCGGATTATATTCTTTGTTCCAGGTAGGAGGTGCCTGGCTTTGCCAGCATATCTGGGATCATTATCTGTTTACCCTGGATGAGGATTTCCTTCGCGATCACTATGATTTATTAAAGAGCGCTTCCATCTTTTACCTGGACAACCTGCAAACAGACCGGGATGGGTATCTGGTAACGAGTCCGTCCGAATCTTTTGAGAATGGTTATATCAAACCGAATGGCGAGAAGGGATGGGCCTGTATCGGTTCCGCTCAGGATATGCAGATCGTTCGTGCTTTGTTTGAAAATACGATGAAATCTGCTGAAATTCTGAATGACGGAGCTTTTAAAGAAGAAGTGGCAAAAGCATATGCTAAACTGCCTCCGATGAAGATCAGCCCAAGAACAGGACAACTACAGGAATGGAACGATGATTGGGAACCTTCCAATCCGGCCAGCGGACAGGTCGGGCATGGCTGGGCATTTGCCGTAGGAAATCAAATAACGCTGCGCGGGACGCCTGAACTGGCCCAGGCTTTCAGAAAAACGATAGAATACCGGCGCCCGGGTTATTCTTATAATAGCGGTAGCTGGACAGGAACATTTCCGGCTGTTTACTGGGCCCGTTTTGAAGAACCGGATAGTGTGCAACGTGTGATAGACCGTCATTTTGACCTGGCTTTATCTCCGAATCTGACTTGCGAATTTATGAAATCATGGCAAATAGATGGAAACCTTGGTATTACTACCGCTATTACCGAAATGCTTTTACAGAGTCATGCAGGGGAAATCAGCTTGTTGCCAGCCTTACCGGCAAAATATCCGACAGGCTCTGTTACCGGATTGCGGGCACGTGGTGGTTATGAGGTCGATATTTTCTGGAAAGACGGAGTATTGACTAAAGCAGTGATTAAAGCGGATAGGACGAAGGGGGATGAAATTATCCCAGTGCGTTATGCAGGCTTGGTGAAATCAGTTAAGTTGGCAAAAGGGCAGACTATCGTATTGGATAGTTCTTTGGAATAAATAGAACAGAAAGTGTATGGACCGGGCTGAGATTGAATGTCGTCTGACAAATCAATCACTCGCTCAGTCCATACATTTTTTTTGTTACATATTGTCTGGATTACATTTTGACATTTGGGATATTTTCTATAACTTGCCGTGATTTTTAATACTAAATCTGATTTGACTTAAACGAAAAATTAAGAATGTACAATAATTAAAACAATCATTTTATGAAATTCCAGAAAACACTATTCGGATGTTTAGTTGGTGTAGCTTTGTCTATGAATGTAAACGCCCAAGAAGTACAAGGATTCGTTCATGAACGTTCTACTGATTATGAATGGCCTACAGATCAACAGATCTTGGATAAACTTGATAAATGGCAGGACCAGAAATTCGGTGTGTTATTCCATTGGGGGCTTTATTCGGTTCCGGGTATTGTAGAGTCATGGTCTATTTGTTCAGAGGATGTAGACTGGATTTCCCGTAAAAAGGATATGACCTATGATGAATACAAGAAGTGGTATTTCGGTTTAAAGGAATCATTGAACCCGACACAGTTCAATCCGGACAAATGGGCTGATATTATGAAGGATGCCGGAATGAAATATATGATTTTTACAACCAAACACCATGATGGTTTCTGTATGTTTGATTCAAAATATACAGATTTTTCTATTGCAAACGGTCCTTTTGCCAATAACCCCAAAAAAGATGTGGCCCGTTATGTCTTTGACGCATTCCGTCAGAAGGATTTCATGATCGGGTGTTATTTCTCCAAACCGGACTGGCATTGCGAATGGTTTTGGAATCCTTATTTTGCAACTCCCAACCGTCGACAGAATTATAAGATAGACCGTCATCCGGACTGGTGGAAAAATTACCAGGAATTTACCTATAACCAGATGGATGAACTGATGACTAATTATGGCAACTTTGATATCCTTTGGCTGGATGGCGGCTGGGTGACCGGTGAAGATGTCCATCTGGATAAATTATTGAACAAGGTACGTACTTCTACTCAACCCGGACTGATTTCCGTAGACCGTACTATCCGTGGAAGAAATGAAAATTATCAAACTCCGGAACGTAGTATTCCTGAGACTCAGTTGAATAATCCCTGGGAAAGTTGTATTACTTTGAGTAACGATTGGGGATGGGTTCCTAATGCTCCTTATAAATCTCCGACGAAAGTAATCGGTCTGCTGGCTGAAATCACGGCAAAAGGCGGATGTCTGCTGTTGGGGGTCGGTCCTACGCCACAGGGTACTATTGAAGATGCTGTTACAGAACGTCTGCATGTGATCGGTGACTGGCTGAGAGCCAATGGAAAGGCCATTTACAACACTCGTATCACTCCGGTTTATAATGATGGAAATGTCTGGTTTACAGCTGATAAGGACGGTAAAACATTATATGCTGTTTATGCTTTGCCGGAAGGAGAGAATTTGCCTGAAACAATTGAATGGACAGGAAACATTCCGACAGGTAAAATGAAAATGCTGAAAGGTAACAAAACAGTAAAATATACCAGCAAGGACGGTAAGGTAAGAGTCACCCTTCCGAAAGGGTTGAAAAACGAACCGATTGCTTTGCAGTTTACTTCTGATAAATAACTGAAATAAAATAACTTGTTATATGAGTAAAACAACAACTTTAATTATCGGCCTTGCCATTTGTGCGGGACAGGCCGTGGCGCAACAACCGTTATACAAGCAGGCTACGGCTCCTGTTGAAGACAGAGTAAACGATCTTATAGGACGTATGACGGTTGAAGAAAAAGTCGGTCAGTTATGTTGTCCGCTTGGTTGGGAAATGTATACTAAAACGGAAAACGGCGTTGTTGCTTCCGACCTCTATAAAGAACGGATGAAGACGATGCCTATCGGTTCATTCTGGGCAGTCCTCCGCGCCGATCCCTGGACACAAAAGACTTTGGAGACAGGATTAAATCCGGAACTGTCAGCTAAAGCATTGAATGCCTTGCAAAAATATGCTGTAGAAGAAACCCGTCTGGGAATCCCTGTGCTGTTTGCAGAAGAATGTCCTCACGGACATATGGCGATTGGTACCACTGTCTTCCCGACATCTTTGTCTCAGGCAAGTACCTGGAATGCAGAGTTAATGCATCGGATGGGAGAAGCTATTGCCCTGGAAGCACGTTCACAGGGGGCCAACATCGGTTATGGTCCGGTGCTGGATATTGCCCGTGAACCACGTTGGTCACGTATGGAAGAGACTTTCGGTGAAGATCCTGTGCTGACAACTCATCTGGGGGTTGCCTTTATGAAAGGTATGCAGGGGAAATCGCAGAATGACGGAAAGCATTTGTATTCTACCTTGAAACATTTTGCCGCTTATGGCATTCCTGAAGCCGGACATAACGGTGCACGTGCCAATGTCGGTATGCGTCAGTTATTTTCCGATTATCTGCCTCCTTTCAAGAAAGCAGTGGAAGAAGGGGTTGGAACGATTATGACTTCCTATAATTCTATCGATGGTATTCCCTGTACTTCTAATAAATATTTATTGACGGATGTTCTCCGTGATCAATGGGGTTTTAAAGGGTTCGTTTATTCGGATTTGACAAGTATCGAAGGCATTGTCGGGGCAAGAGTGGCGAAAAATAATAAGGAAGCTGCCGTTCTGGCTTTGAAAGCCGGTCTTGATATGGACCTGGGAGGAAATGCTTATGGAAAGAATCTTCAGAAAGCTTTGGAAGAAGGTGCTATTACCATGGATGACCTCAACAGAGCGGTCGCTAATGTCCTTCGTCTGAAATTCCGCATGGGGTTGTTTGAGAATCCGTATGTTTCACCGGAACAGGCTAAACAGGTGGTACGTTCAAAAACTCACAAAGAACTGGCTCGCGAAGTTGCCCGTGAAGGGATTGTTTTACTAAAAAATGAAGGTGTATTGCCTCTGAAAAAAAATATTGAAAGTATAGCTGTAATCGGTCCGAATGCGGATATGATGTATAACCAGTTGGGTGACTACACGGCTCCTCAGGAACGTGAAGAGATTGTTACAGTACTGGATGGTATACGAAAAGCCGTTTCTCCTTCAACGAAAGTGAATTATGTAAAAGGCTGTGCAATCCGTGATGTAACGACCAGTAATATCCCGGCAGCGGTGGAAGCTGCCCGTGCTGCCGATGCAGTTGTTTTGGTTGTCGGTGGTTCGAGTGCCCGCGATTTCAAGACAAAATATATAGGTACAGGTGCAGCGGATGTTTCTAATGATGGAAACCAACTCCTGTCGGATATGGATTGTGGCGAAGGATATGACCGTAGCACATTGCGTTTACTGGGCGATCAGGAAAAACTCCTGGAGGCGGTAGCTGCCACAGGCAAACCATTAGTTGTTATTTATATCCAGGGACGTACATTAAATATGAACCTGGCTTCGGAAAAGGCACAGGCGTTGCTTACTGCTTGGTATCCGGGTGAACAGGGTGGGACAGCTATAGCAGATGTTTTGTTTGGCGATTATAATCCTGCCGGACGTTTGCCAGTATCCGTACCCCGCAGCGAAGGTCAGTTACCCTTATTCTATTCACAGGGAAAACAGCGTGCCTATGTCGAAGAAGAAGGAACGCCTCTTTATGCATTTGGCTATGGATTGAGCTATACTAAGTTTGATTACAGTCAATTGGAGCTACAGAAAGGTAATGGAAAAGATGTCTTGCAAACAGTCAGTTGTACGGTTAGCAATACCGGAGACTGTGATGGGGAAGAAGTTGTCCAGCTTTACGTCTGTGACAAAGTAGCCTCTGTTTCTCAGTCCCCAATCCTGTTAAAGGCTTTCGAACGTATCTCCCTGAAGAAAGGCGAAAGCAAGAAAGTTACTTTCACATTGGGTGAAGAAGAACTGTCTCTTTATAATATGGAAATGAAACAGGTGGTAGAACCGGGAGACTTCAAAGTCATGGTTGGAGCAGCTTCGGACGATATCCGGTTGGAAGGAGAGTTTACATTGTAATAGAAGTTTCTATATCTAAAAGAAAAGGCTGGATTCTCTTGTTATACAAGGAGAGTCCAGCTTTTTTGTATTTAATACGATGTGGATTGGAAAAGAGATATCGGTTTTTGACTGTTACGAATGGCATAAGCTGTAAGCTGTATTGTATCCCACTGCTTATACAATTGCAATCGGTAGTGCAAGTCTTTGCATTCGGTAGTGCAGAAGTTTGCATTCCTTAATGCAAAACCTTGCACTAAGGAATGCAAAGACATTATTCTTGCCGTTATCCGCATGCGACTTATGCGGTTATGATTCAATGAAGGTTCGGAATCACCATGGTTTGATAGTGCCAGACTTTTTGAATCCGGATATGGAAGGGGAAAAATATTTTCTGTGTGAAGGTGGAATTCAGAATAAAAAGACATACCTTTGGGAAATAAGAACCTCTAAATTCGTAAAGGTATGGAAACAATTTATTTGGCAACATTAAATGATGGATTCCCTGTAGCCTTGTTGCAGGATCTGTTGAGAAATGATGGTATTGAGTCTTTTCTGAAAAATGAGATCGTTTCTTCCGTGCTCCCAGGTTTCCAAAGAGAGATATATGTCATGGAAGAAGATTACGAGAAGGCAAAAGAAATACTGAAACAGGAGTTCCCTGAATTGGTCGGAGAAGAATAGGGCAGAGTTTTGTGTGGTAAATTAAAAGTCGGGTGTGAGTAAGTTACATCCGACTTTTTTTATCTATTTTTACCACGACTACAGATATATTGTTTAGTTCCCAATCTGATACATTATTAAAAGATCTGTTCCGTATTTAAAACATCTTGCTATCAATGTGATACCAGCCGTGAATGAAATCATAACTTACTTTGCAATTGTGAATCTTTATCAAATTCAATTTGAGTATAAAGGCGTTTTTATTAAACATTGTTATTATGAAAAACAAGAAAATGTATGTTTGGAAAAGAGGAAGATATCTATTTCTCGCAACTTTATTAGGTGCGGGTTCTTTCTCCAGTTATGCAAAATCCGGAACTGATTATAATCAGTTCAACTCGGCAGACACCGAGTTGAACAATGATGTAAGCCAGCAAAAAACAAAGAAAATATCCGGTACAGTTGTTGATGAAACAGGGCTTCCGGTTATTGGAGCGAATGTTGTACAAAAAGGGACCACAAACGGGATCATTACAGATATAGATGGACGTTTTTCTTTGGATATTCCAGAAGATGCCATTTTGGAAGTTTCCTATATCGGCTATTTAACTCAGTCTATGCCAGTAGGAAATAAATCTTCTTTTCAGATTACTCTTCGGGAGGATACTCAAAAACTAGATGAAGTTGTAGTTGTTGGTTTTGGTACACAGAAGAAGGTTAATTTGACGGGAGCTGTTTCTGCTGTCTCCGGAGAACAACTAAGCGGATTACCTGCAACTAATGTAGCTAATATGTTGCAAGGGAAATTGCCAGGTGTTTCAATTACTGCAGAAACCGGTCAGCCTGGTCGTGAAGGAACTTCTATTCGTATTCGTGGTGTTGGGACGATGAATAATTCTGATCCTATGATTTTGGTTGATGGGCTGGAAAGTTCAATGAATGATGTTACCCCCAATGATATTGAAAATATAAGTGTTTTAAAGGATGCTGCAGCGGCTTCAATTTATGGGACTAGAGCTGCAAATGGTGTGATTCTTATAACTACTAAACGAGGAAAAGTAGGAAAACCCATATTGACTTATAATGGATATGTAGGTTGGCAAAAAGCTGTTAGAAAACCTCATCATTTATCTTCTGCCCAATATGCTGAATTGTATAATGAAGGAAGAATAAATGAAGGTGCCGCTCCCGCATATACAGCAGAAGATATTGAAAAATATAGAAATGGTTCTGATCCGGATAATTATCCAAATACCAAATGGATGGACTTGCTTTTGCAAGGTAGTGGATTTACTCATAATCACAATATAAGTTTAAATGGAGGAACAGAAGATACTCGTTATGCCGTATCTTTGGCTTATTATAGTCAGGATGGTTTAACGAAAAATACTTCACATGAGCGATATAATGTCCGTATCAATTTGGATAGCAAAGTGACTGAATGGTTGACGTTCGGGATAAATTCAAGTTTGTCCCGCAGGGAGATTGTAGCACCGACAAATCCATTTTCGAATAGTATGGGTCAGTTCTTCCGTCAGGCCAATCGTATTCCTAATACTTTTGTCAATCAATATTCCGACGGAACTTACGGGCGTCATATCGATGGTAATCCGATCGCCTGGATCGAAGCCGGAGGAAAAGCAACATCGGTTTATACTCATGCATTAGGTAGTGCGTTCGGTGAACTTAAGATCATTGATGGGCTGACCTTAAAAGGTATTGCCGGTATTGATTACAATTTTGATGATGGAAAAACACATATTAAAGAAATTACTTATGGGGATGGTTCCGTACAAGGTCCTAACAGTGTAGAAGATTATCTGGATCGTTGGATGACAGTCACTCTCCAGGGATTGTTGAACTATCAGAAACAAATAGGTAAGCATTCATTTAAAGGAATGTTGGGAGTATCGAGGGAATCTTATAAAAAGAATCTGACGAAAGCATACCGTAAGAATTTTCCAAGTAATGAGTTGACTGAGTTGGATGGTGGTTCAACAAATGGATGGAGTAATAACGGTAGTGCACTTGAAACAAATATAGGTTCTTATTTCGGACGAATCAACTATGATTATGCAGGCAAATATTTGTTGGAATTTAATCTGCGAAGCGACGGTTCTTCCAAGTTTGCAAAAGGACATCGTTGGGGAACATTTCCTTCTTTCTCTGCCGGATGGCGTATTTCCGAAGAGGCTTTCATGAAAAATATCCATTGGTTGGATAATCTGAAGATTCGAGGTTCATGGGGTAAGCTGGGTAACCATCGTACGGATGATTATCAATATATTGCAATTATCGCTTTAGGACAGAACTATAATTTTAATAATGTCGTGGCTGATGGTGCCGTACAAACAAAAGCGAATAACGGCAATATAACCTGGGAAACGACTAAAGAACTGGATTTAGGTTTTGATGCCGGTTTTAAGAATAACCTGATCAATGTTTCTTTCGATTATTATGACCGGTATACCGATAATATTTTGGCAGTAGTACCTGTATCATTGATTTTTGGACTGGATGCTCCCGTATCTAATGCCGGAGCCATGAGAAACAGAGGAGTAGAGGTATCGTTGGGACATTCTTATAAAATAGGAAATGTAGAATATGATATCAATGGTTATATGGCATATAATAAGAATAAGGTTGATAAATATCCAAACCCAGAGAAAGGGGATAATGTTAAAATGGAAGGTTATTCCTGGGATTCTTTTTATGGATATGAATGTACTGGTATATTTATGTCGGACGAAGAAGCTAAAAATAGTCCGGTTCATTCTGTCTACTCTAAAGCTGGCGATTTGAAATTTAAAGACCAAAATGATGATGGAAAGATAGATGCAGAAGATCGTGTCGTTTTAGGAAATACGATTCCGAACATTACTTACGGATTTAATCTGAATATGAAATATCGTGATTTCGATTTTCTGGCTTCTTTCCAGGGAGCGGCGGACGTTTATCGTACTGTCGATCGTGAGTCGATGTGGGGATTTATTGATGGAGCGAATGCGCAGGAAAAACACCTCGATCGTACGATCGTAGAGAACGGACTGGTAACGCAGTTAGGCCATTATCCGCGTATATTGATCAATCAGTCTCACAACCGTGTCATGAGTTCTTTTCTTGTGATGAATGCCAGTTATTTGCGTTTGAAAAATCTTCAAATCGGATATAATTTGCCTCAAAGTCTTTTGAAAAGTATACATTTGAATCGAGCACGATTATATGTGAGTGGGCAAAATTTATTGACATTTACTAAATTCCCAAATGACTTTGATCCCGAAGTTAAAAGTGGTAATGGTGGATATTCATATCCGCAGGTCGCAATTTATTCTATAGGTTTGGATATTACATTTTAATACGTATACATTATGAAAAAGATTATATTAGGATTAACACTGGCGATGGGGTTGGTGTCATGTGGTGATAGTTTTTTGGATGTTACACCAAAAGATAAATTATCTGATGCTACATTTTGGCAAAGTGAAAAAGATGTAGATATGGCGTTGAACGGTTGTTATAAAGGTTGGGAGGCTATAACTAATATCGTTTTTTTGGACGCTGCCTCGGATAATGGTTATGAGCAGTTTAATTATAACTTTCAGGAGATAGGTAATGGACAGATTTTACCGACATCTTCACCCGGATTATATGCTACTTGGGTAGATGGAAATGCGACTACTTGGTTTAGATACGATCGTATTCGAAAGTATAATAATTTCCTGGAGAAAATAGAAAATGTGGAAATGGATGAAAGTAAAAAGGAACAATATAAAGCTGAAGTCCGTTTTCTACGAGCATATGACTATTTTAATAAAGTAATGTTTTATGGGGATATACCTTTGATAGATAAAGTAATAACTTCTGCGGAGGAAGCGAATTTGTCTCGTACGCCAAAAGCGGAAGTAGAAGATTTTATTTTAAAAGAATTGGAAGCAGTTGCAGCTATATTACCTGTACAAAATATGCTAGAATCAAGTGGGCATATAACAAAAGGGGCAGCTTTGGCTTTAAAAGCTCGATTGGAACTTTATCTCGGAAAATATGAACAGGCGCAAAATTCAGCGGAAACAGTTATTAATATGTCGTGTTATGAATTATATCCAGATTATGAAGAACTGTTTTGGCCGTCAGCAGAATCATCGAATAAGGAATCTATCTTGGAAGTTCAATATATGAAAAATGATTATAGTAGTATGTTGCCGCAATTAACTCTTCCGGCAACAGAAGGTGGCTGGTCTGCTTTAAATGCTCTTTGGTCTTTTGTAGATGCTTTTCAAGTAGATAATGGTAAATTTATAGATGAACCTAATTCCGGATATAATCCAGATGAACCGTTTAAGCATAGAGATCCACGTTTGACTAAAATAGTATTATGTCCAGGAGAAGAATATAATGGACGTTTCTATAATCCTTTAGATAAATTTATTGATGGACAATCAGATCGTAAAAATCTTGATTATCATGAGGAAGCTGCAGCGTCTCGTGGTGGATTACTTGTCAAAAAATATACGTATCCTATGTCTGTAGTGGATGCTAACAATCATGATGGCAATGCTATTGTGATACGTCTGCCAGAAATGTATATCACATTTGCAGAATGTGCTTTACAGACTGGAAAAGATAAGGGTAAAGCTTTGAATTATATTAATAAAATTCGTAATCGTGTAGGCATGCCGGATGCAACAGAACTTACAGAAAGGTTGGTTCGTTATGAAAGACGTGTAGAATTAGCTTTTGAAGGATTACGTTATTTTGATTTGAAGCGTTGGGATCTTGGACCGACTTTATTAAATGGATGGGCTATTGGAAGTCGGAACGGAACAATTGATTCCAAAACAGGAAAAGTCACTTGGGGAGATGGTCATATAAAATTGGAAGAGCGTATTTTTCAAGTTCAACGGAATTATTTATTACCGATACCTCAGACAGAATTGGATAGGAATCCGAATATGAAACAAAATCCTGGTTACTAAAGTTAGTTGGTAAAAGAACATTCTATTCGGAAGTATATGTAGTACTTGGAAAGGTGAATAAACACTGTTGGGTTTCTAGTGGCAGGTGTGGAAGCCACTAGGAGCGTCAACAGAGAATATAAATGAATAAGGAGATCGATGGGTGAAAATGATGATTTTGAAGAATATAATTTGGTGGTAAAGTGCTGCATTATAATTGTAGAAAAGAGAAGTAATATCAAAAAAAGAAATCATTTCCTTGTGAAGTGATTTCTTTTTTATTATATGCCTTGCATAATTTTTATTTGGTGGTATAAGTTTAGTATGGGGGCGGTAGCAACTAACCGTTAGTTGAACAGCAAGGGGTATTATTGTGAAGTGGAATCAGAAATCGTACGTAAAATCCCAGTTTGAGGAACACGAACATCATATAAGACTTATGCTGTAGGATGAGTTTGCAATATAAAACGAAGTCTAAAGCTACTCGGATACGGTAGAGTAAAGTGTTAAAACTTAGTTTTTACTTGATTCAGGTAAGTATTTACAAATTGTTATATAGGAAAATCTAGTTAATTGCATAATAAAGCAATGTGATTTTTATGCTTTAACCGGGAAAGAAACAACTAGAGTCTTAGTAGAACTACAGCCTTTTTTATAATAATCGTGACAATTATTAGTAAATATTAGAGTTTATACAGAATAAGGAACAGGGCAATTGAAAAATCAGAGTCCTAAAACCTTATTCGATATATTGTTTATTATCTGTAAGCTTATATTA